>JAYUFG010000528.1:0-9041 GCA_043738845.1 Planctomycetaceae bacterium | reverse complement strand
CCCTCACTCCTCACCACCCACCTTCCCCTACGCCATTCCCATCGGACGAATCGGACGGGGGCGGGAACGCCGTTCGGCCCGCAAACGTGCGCGGCGATTGATTTCACTCGGCTTTTCGTAATACTCGCGGCGGCGCATTTCTTTTTTGATGCCACTGCGTTCTACCAGTTTGCGAAATCGTCGCACTGCTTCTTGGATCGACTCGCGATCCCGCACGTTCAGCTTAACCACGGAGACTCCTTGGAGAGATAAAAAAAGTTGTCACGGGCGTTGTCCTCCCGAATTGGAAATGGTGTTGGTGATTGGTTGGGCCGACCAGCGTTGCATCAGGTAAAGGATCGACCCATCCAAGCCTCGTAATCTACCTTTTCACCCCACTTCGTGTCCACCCACCTTTGCTAAATTTGATGAGGCCGCAGTTCGCCGCTCTTGGCTGACCGGAACACGTTGACACGAATGGACTTACGAACAACGGCTGGGTCGGATTTTCGACCGAGAACATTGTTTCCGAATGAACCGGTTTGCCGAATTCAAACATTGGCACCATTGGCACATCCGACAGACGGCATTCGGGCAAGGAACCAAATGACAAATCTTCAAACATCACAACTCGACGCCACTTCGCAGGTCGTTGCCGAAATCGAATCGCGACAGGACGACGTTCTACGCCGACTCGACGAATTGAATTTGCTACTCGAGCGAACGATTGCCGAGTGGATGGGTCCGAAGCGGGTTGTTCATCCGCCCGCTGCGAAGGAATAGAACACGAGTATTGTTCGTCGAGGGTCACGTTTTCGATCGCGTCCATCGGTTCTCGCGGAAGTCCTCCACCACTGTTGGGGCGGTTACAGATACTTCGAATGGGCAACCTTTTGCGAGTCCTCGTTATTTCACTGGCTCCGTCACTGGCGGGTCATTCTTGACGTCATCTTTCTTCTTCGGTTCCGCTTCTGGCTTCACTTCATCGGCCGCCGGTTTCAATTGCTTCGCCCGCCATTGATTGCCCGGCTGTTGGGGTGAAGTACCCGTCGTCGAGTGGTCTTCATACCACTGGATTGCCAAGTTGGTTCGCCCGGCCTCTTGATGGGCACGAGCGAGTCCGTAGCGTGCGCCCGCCGACCAAGCATGATTCGGATCGAACGGCAACACTCGCTTGCCAAAGTAATCGACCGCCACATCGTTGACGCCTCGATCCAGTGCGATTTGTCCCAGCCAATATCCGGCGTCGCGGCTAATGAGGCCAAAGATATCTCGATTGATCCAGGCCGAAGATTCGTCCAAGGTCCGAACCTTCATATACGTGTCCCGCACACGTTTTTCAATTTCAACGGCGGGCGCGTCTTCTCCACCCGCTGCCAATCCGGCGGCCAATTCTCGATTGGACGCCCGCTTGAAATCAATGAGTCGAGCTTTCCAAAACGACGGGCGATGAGCGAACACGACGAGTTCTGTCACGGCTGCGATGCGTATTTGAGGCGTATACTCTGCTTGACGTTTCAGCGTGAGATACGGAAGCGTCCACAATTTTACTTCTGCAATTTGCGGATGGTTCTTGAGTCGGGAGGCAATTTTTTCCGTTGGAGAAACACTCGTGACCAGTTGCCGCGCCTCTTGCTCAACGGAGTCGAGAACGTGCGCACGAGCGGAAAGTGACAGGGGCGTCGATTCGATCAGCGCGGCCATTTTCTTAAAATCATCCGCACTCCACGGATAGTGCTGGGCATCGTCCAGGTCAAGCTGTCGCAAAACAGCATCATCTTCAGCGGCGTTCGCGAGTGTCGCAATTCCTTTGCCATTTGGACCGGGCAAAGACAAACCAAGCAGCGGATCAAACAGATAGATTTGTTGGTCGGTCAGGACTCCGACAAGGGACGGATGCTCCTTCGCTCCCGACTTTTCGGTTGCGTCGCCCTTTTCCGTCGCTTCATTTTTTGATTCGATTGGCGTTAAAACGACGGCGGCGAGTCCCTGTTGGCGGCAGAGCAAGACGAAGACCCAGGCTCGATCATCGGCCGTTCCCTTGCCGTGGATCAAGGTTTGCCAAGGCCGATGCCACACGCCGTGCAGGTCCATGCGCGTCGAAACTTGCACGTGACGAATGACCCAATCAAATAAATTCGACGCTTTTTCGAGATCGGTCGCCGCGTCATTGCTCGCCATGTACGAAATGTTGCGCAACCAAACGGCCTCTTGCAGCAAGCGGCCTTCCGAGGGAGAAAATCGCATTCGACTCAACGACTTTGGATCGAACACGGTGGAATACTCGGCATACAACGGCTCGGCCAAAGGATCGGCTGTCCAATTTTTCGGCAAGGGTGTATCGCCCTGTGCCTGATTCAGGCGTTCCACCAATTGGTGCAAAATGTCACGATCGGGAATCGGCTCCCAGTCAACGGCTGGCTGGCCCGTCACGATCCACTTCTCAAATGTTTCGTTGATCGAGCGGAATTTTTCGCTCGTCCGCCGCCAAATTTCAATCGCGATGGGCGTTTCGAGGGGTTGAGCGGGGCCTTGCTTCAGCCGCAAATCGGAGTCGTCGACGATTTGCCCAACTTCCAAATCTTGATGGACCGTTTTGGCTTCTTCACCCTCTTGTTCAACTTGATAATAGATGCGAACTAAATCGTCCGGCTTAACGCCCGGGGTATCTTGCGGAATGGCGAGCCTTGTAAAATCGCTGTTGTTAGTGACGACGTGTAAGCGAATGCAGGGAGCCTCCGGATACTCCGCATCCTTTTTGAGCGTGGCTTTTACGTCGTCTTTGTTACTACTTTTGGTCGCATCAAGGATCAGTTTGTGGGGTCGAATTTCCAGATTGAGCGAGGCATCGAGATCGTTCAGCGTTCCCAACACGTCGGAGACGAGTTGGCCCGAGTAATTGGCCGTCGTCATCGCCGCGCGATTGCGACGCGAACCCGACTTGCCGCAGCCGCTTGAAGAGATCGTCGCCATACACAGGAGCGAAAGGACGGCACGCGACATCAACCAACCAAGTTTACTCGGATTATCCACCGAGTTTTTCTTCCGTACTTCATTTTTTTTGAATGACATATTGTTTCCAGTTGACTCAGAACGACAGCATAATTCAGGGTCGTGTTTTTTGTTCCCCGAAAGGAAAACGTCCGTTCACGGACTGTAAGGCGACAAGTACGACAATTGATTGATACGCAGTTGCTAAGGATTCGGCACGAATTAACTCCCCGGTTTGAAAACAATGAGTTAGCCGCGGCGCGCAGCGTGGAAGGATCACTCAACAACCGTGTCGAAAGCAAAGTAAAATCGGGAAGTTATTTCGGTCCAATTCCTAATTCTCGAAAAAACGGGTGCCACAAACCATAGGTCCGCACAGCGGTTTCTATTTGTCGGTTGCAATTCAATTCATGGACAAAATCTCGGCGTTGACGAAACAATCTTGTCGCCACCCTACATCGCAATCGTGACCGTCTTGCTTTCAGTGTAGGCATCCAGCCCCCGTTCGCCAAGTTCACGGCCTTGGCCCGACATTTTGAACCCGCCGAACGGTGCGGCTGCATCCAGGACGTCGTAACAGTTGATCCAGACTGTGCCCGCCTTGATCTTGTGGGCCAGGTAATGGGCCTTGCTCACGTCGCGGGTCCAAACGGCGGCGGCCAAACCATACGTCGTGGCGTTGGCCCGGTCGGCAATTTCCTCCACGTCCTTGAACTTTAGGATCGACAGGACCGGGCCAAAAATTTCTTCCTTGGCAATCGCCATCTCGTCCTTTACGTTCTCAAAAATCGTCGGCTCAATGAAATAGCCCCGTTCGCCAAACCGCTTGCCACCGGTGAGACAGGCCGCCCCTTGCTGCTTGCCGACGCCAATGTAGTGCATGATCTTGTCGAACTGGGCCTGATCGATTTGCGGACCTTGCTCGGTGGCCGGGTCGAACGGGTCGCCCAGCTTGCGAGTTTTGTTCATCGCAACGAGCCTCTCGACGAACTTGTCGTGGACTTTTTCCTCAACAAACAGCCGACTTCCTGCGCAACAACATTGGCCCTGATTGAGATACAAGCCCAGGTGCGAACCGGTCGCGGCGGCATCCAGATCGGCTTCGGCGAAGACGATGTTCGGACTCTTGCCACCGAGTTCAAACGACAGTCGTTTGAGCGTTTGCGAAGCGTCCCGCATGATCGTTTGGGCCGTTTTGTATTCGCCCGTAAAGGCGATCTTGTCGACGCCCGGATGTTTAACCAAGGCCGCTCCGGCCGTCGGACCATAACCGGGAACGACATTTATCACGCCGTCGGGAAATCCCGCCTCTTGTGCGAGTTGGGCCATTCGCAAACAGGTCAGCGGCGTTTGCTCGGCGGGCTTCATCACAATCGTGCAACCCGCAGCCAGGGCCGGCCCCCATTTCCACGACACCATCAGCATCGGAAAATTCCAAGGGATAATCTGGCCGACGACGCCGACCGGCTCCCGCCGCGTGTAGCAAAAATAATTTCCACGGATCGGAATCGTTTGGCCATGAATTTTGTCGGCGTAACCAGCGTAATAGCGGAGGACGTCAATCGTCAGCGGAAGGTCAACATTGCGCGACTCACGAATCGGCTTGCCATTGTCGAGCGACTCGAGCGCGGCCAACTCGTCAATTTCATCCTCGATCAAATCGGCCAACTTGAACATCAACCGTCCGCGCTCGCGGGCGTCGAGCTTCGACCAAGGCCCATGCTCGAACGCATTGCGGGCAGCCTCAACAGCGAGGTTCACATCCGCCGCGTCTCCTTCCGCGATTTGACAGATCGTTTCTTCGGTGGCCGGATTGACTGTCGCAAAAGTTTTGCCACTAGCGGCGGCGGTCCATTGTCCTCCGATGAAACATTGCGTGTGTTCGACCTTCGGCCGATCAACAGTATCAACGACGAGTGACATGGGAATGCTCCGGGTGGGGAAAGGGTGAATTGGAAACAAAAAACCAGGAACCAGGTTGTGAAGACTGCCATAGTACCCAGGGAATTCTACGCGGTCGGTGCCAGATTAGGCAAGGAATTGCGAGAAATCGCAGAGAAAGAACGCGAAAATCGATGTGCGACTCGAAAGCCGCCGCCGATTTTAATCCTGGATGGATAGCTGTTCCCGTTCCCCATCGCTGAGAATACCGCGAAAGACGATGTCGAGAAAGGCCCGATGTTGATCGTCAATCGTTGTCGCGGGGCCGATGAAGTGGTTCGTAAACATCGCGCCGTAAAGCAAGTTCCCAATCGTGTCGAGGAGCCGCTCGACCTGTAGGTCACTTCGCAGGCGGCCGTCGCGAATCATGCCCGTATACAGGTCTCGCCAATACTCGCGGGCAATATCGCGGTGTTCAAAATACGTCGGCCGCTTGCGATCACGAAAGATCGCCCGCTCTTGCAAAAAGAGTTCGACATATTCCGGGTGCTCGTGAAAAAAGACGAGATACGCCCGCACGGCGTGCGAAATTTGGGCAAAGGGGTCTTCGCCAGCGGCAGTGATCGCGGCGCGGATTGCGACTTGCAACTGGGTCATGGCCCAATCGACACAGGCGAAAAACAACTCTTGTTTGCCGGGAAAGTAGAGATAAAGCGTCCCCTTGGCGACACCAAGCCGGGTCGAAACCCGCTCCATTTCACAACCGGAGTACCCAACTCGGCGAACAACTTGGTCGCTGCTTCGACGATTTCCTGTTGCCGTTGTGTGCGGCGGGGATCGACCGTTTTGGGCAGGCTCTCGTCGGTTGAGGGTGAAGTAACCATAGAGATATGGAAAACGGAATGTTGGTCTGCTTGCTTTGGGTCGTTTGTAGGGGTATGATTGCATTATGACTGACTGGTCAGTCGGAGTCCAGCCCTGGGAAGTATAACGTCGTTTTGGGCACTTCGTCAAAAAAGGGCTGAAAGAGAATGACGAAGCCCCAATGACCAATGAAAAAGTCGGAAGTCGCAAACAGACCGACCATTTTACTTTATCTATGAATAATCCCATTCGCACTTTGCAGCGTCGTTTCGCTTGGCACCAGATTGCCTTGCTCGGGATCGTGTCGTTCGCAATTGCGCCGCTCGCTGGTTGCGGAAAGCCAACTGGTAAACCGCCCGAGCCGAAGCCGGTCGAAGTGCAGGTTGCGCTCCCGCTCGAACAGCGGTTTACCGAGAGCGAGGAATTCAGCGGGCGGTTGAAGGCTGTCAACTCGATTGAGATCAAAGCACAGGTCACGGGCTATCTCGATGCGGTTTTGTTCGAGGACGGGGCCGATGTCAAACCGGGAACGCCCCTCTTTAAGATTGATCCGCGGCTGTTCATTGCCGACGCCGAACGTGCTGCCGCGAACATCACGATGTATGACGCGCAGATTCAACGCCTCGACGGTCAATTGAATCGAGCCAAGAAACTGGTCGGCAGCGGAGCCATCTCTCAAGAAGAAGTCGAGATTCTCAAGTCGCAATTGGACGAAGCGAAAGCCTCGAAGAAAGGGGCCGTCGCCATGAAGAAATCGGCAGACGACTATGTCGAGTACACCGAAATCAACGCAAAAATTTCCGGACGCATTAGCCGTCGCCTGATTGATGCCCACAATATGGTCAAAGCCAACGAGACACCTCTGGCGGTCCTTGTTTCGCTCAATCCGATTCATGCCGAATTCGACGTTGACGAGCGAACCGTTTTGAAAATTCGCCGAATGAAAGAGGAGACCACAACCGACGACAATACACCGTTCAAAACCGACTCGCTTCTGAAAACGATCGTTCGTTTGTCGCTGACCGATGACCGCGAGGAATACAACCTGAAGGGCGAAGTCGATTTCGTTGACAATCAACTCGACCCCAGCACCGGCACGCTGCGCGTGCGAGCGAAAATCGAAAATCCTAATTTGTTTCTCTCGCCGGGCATGTTCGTCCGTTGCCGCTTGCCCATTGGCTCTGAGAAAACCGGACTGTTTGTCCCGGAACAGGCCCTCGGTTCCGACCAAGGACAATCGTTCCTCTATGTCGTGAATGACGAAAACGTCGTCGTCTATCGGCGGGTCCAATTGGGACCATTGCAAGCCGGCAAGCGGGCAATCCTCTCCAATTTAACCGCCAACGAACGAGTGATCGTCGCCGGTTTGCAACGAGTTCGCGGCGGCACCAAAGTGACACCGGTCGAACCGAAACCGGATGAGCCAAAGAGTGAAGTGAAAACGCTGCCTGCGAAGTGATAACGCGGGAAACGCAATGTTGTGCGAGGTATTGTTTTTTTAGCCACGTAGTGGCGACAGGTGAATAGCCGGGGGTGTAGCGCAGCGGAACCCCTGGAATCGCAAATAATAAACGGCTGAGCCACGTAGTGGCGACACTATTTCACGCGACGATGGTGTCGCCACTACGTGGCTCGAACGAAATGAGGTGATCGAAACCGTGGGTTAAAACCCACCGCTATTCATCGGTCGCCGCTACGCGGCTGCTCGCGATACAATTTTTTCCCGTCCCCCTCCCGCCCCTGTGGTCCCGCCGTGCTGTCTAAGTTCTTTATTGATCGACCCATTTTTGCCACGGTCATCTCCTTGGTGATTACGTTGGCGGGTGGCATTGCCTACAGGCAACTGCCGATTGCCCAATATCCGTCGATCACCCCCCCCACGGTGCAGGTCGATTGCAATTATCCCGGCGCGAGCGCAGCGGTCGTATCGCAAACCGTAGCCGCTCCCATCGAGCAACAGGTCAACGGCGTCGAGGACATGATGTACATGGCCTCGCAATCAACGAGCGACGGGTCTTACACGCTCACCGCGACGTTTAAGCCGGGCGTTGATTTGAATGTTGCGCAGGTACTTGTGCAGAATCGGGTCAACCTAGCGTTGCCGCAGTTGCCCGACGTTGTGCGTCAGACCGGCGTCACGACCAAAAAGCGTTCGCCCGACATTTTGATGACGGTCAGTCTCAACTCGCCCGGCGACCAGTTCGACCAACTTTACTTGAGCAATTACGCCCTTACGCGGGTGCGGGATGAACTTTCTCGATTGCCCGGCATCAGCGAGGTCTTGATCTTCGGCCAGCGCGATTTCTCGATGCGGGCCTGGACCGATCCTCGACGGCTGGCCGAATATAACCTGACGCCGGGTGATATTGTGTTGGCCTTGCAGGAGCAAAATCTCCAAGTCTCGCTCGGACAATTGGGCCAATCACCAAATCTTTCCAACCAGATCACGCAAATCCCTCTTACCATTGAAGGCCGTTTAACAACGCCTGAACAGTTCGGCGACATCATCCTTCGCACGACGAAGGAACATCGCATACTACGATTGAAGGATGTTGCTCGGCTGGAAATGGGGGGCCGAAGTCACGACGTGCAAAATCGTTTTGATCAAAAGGCAACGGTCGGCCTCGCGATTTTTCAATTGCCCACCGGAAATGCTTTAAAGATTGCCGACGGCGTGAAGGCCAAAATGGCGGTCCTGTCGAAGGACTTCCCCGAGGGTGTTCATTACGAGATTGGTTACGACACGACGCCGTTCATTCGCGAGTCGATTCATGAAGTGCGCGCGTCCTTGCGGGATGCAATTATTTTGGTCGCAATTGTCGTGCTGATTTTCTTAAAGGGTTGGCGACCGGCGATTATTCCGCTGATTGCCGTGCCCGTCGCTATCATTGGAACTTTCGCGGCAATGGCCTTGGTCGGTTTCAGTTTGAATAACTTGACGCTGTTCGGCTTGGTGCTGGCGATTGGGATTGTTGTGGACGATGCAATCGTCGTTGTCGAGGCCGTTGAACATCATATTGAAAAAGGTCTCGCCCCGCGCGACGCAGCTTTGGCGGCAATGAGCGAAGTGACCGGGCCAGTGATTGCCGTCGGACTCGTGCTGAGTGCCGTCTTTATCCCCTGTGCGTTTGTTTCGGGTCTGGTCGGGCAATTCTTTCGACAGTTTGCCCTCACGATTGCCATCTCGACGATTATCTCGATGGTGAACTCGTTGACGTTGAGTCCGGCTCTCGCCGCGCTCTTGTTGCGAAAGCCGGGAACCCGTCGCGACCCACTCACGTGGTTGCTCGATAGTTTACTGGGTTGGTTTTTTCGCCTGTTTGATC
>JAYUFG010000527.1:0-9044 GCA_043738845.1 Planctomycetaceae bacterium | reverse complement strand
GTGGTTCCTCAGTCCCGTTCACGGGACTTGCCGCGCAGCGGTAATAGACCCGCCGTTTACGGCGGGGTGATGGGGAGACGCGAACCAACCAATTGTTTTTTCTGAATAGCCCCGTGAACGGGGCTGATAATTTTAGTGGGGAATGATGCGGGATTGCGATTTGCGTACCCGGCATGAATGCCGGGCCGAATACCGCTGCGCGGAAAACCCCGTGAACCGGGTTGGGGGGCAGGTCAAACATGATTGGCCCCAGCGGCGGGCAGCGGTAATGCAGCGACACTTTTCCACGCCCGATCATACTCGTCGCTTTCCGCTTCCAATTCTAATTCCCGCTGTCGAAGCTGATTGGCCGGGGGCAGAAAAGTCGAACGCGGCTTTTTGTTGACGGCGAATCGTGAACGGTTTGCCTTTCGGCTAAACCCTAAAACGAGTCAGGTCCGCATTTTCACCCGCGATTTTTCACCGCGTCCGGGAAGCGGCAGGATGCCAGTTGTACTTTGGGTGCCGGTTGTACTATAAATCTCAAATGCGGCGAGACGGTCGAACGGATCGTTGCCTGCTGAAGTTAATTGTGCCGAGTTCCGAGATCAGTCACTCAACTAAAGGAGACGCCACGATGTTAAGGACACCGTTGACAAAGTTTGTACTGCGGCCGCTGGCGGCTGTACTCGCTGTCGTGATGCTCGTTGGTTCCACCTCCGTCTTTGCGCAGGACAACAAAGGGAAAGCCCCCGCTAAGCTGCCCGACTTCATTCCCGCTGGCTACGACGACCATCAACACCTGCAAACGCAACTCGGCATCACGAAATTGCGGATGGGACAAAATTCCAAGGTCGCGGACATGCTCACAGAGGAGGCCGCGAATCCTTACCAAGCGACGATGCCCGAACTCATGGTTTTCAAGGACGGGACAAAGGTCACAACGCCCGGCCAATGGCTGAAGCGGCGCGCCGAGATTGTCGAGGATTTTGAACGCGAAATTTATGGGCGAATTCCTAAAAATGTTCCCCCAGTAAAGTGGCAAGTTGTCAGCGCGGTCGATGGAGAAAGTGGCGGAATTGCGACCGTCACCAAGACCTTGGCGGGCCAGGTTGACAACACGGCTTTTCCCGAGATCACGGTGACGATTCAAGCCAGCATCACCGTTCCCAAGAATGCCGCCGGAAAATTGCCGATCCTGTTACAGTTTGGAGGTGGCTTGGGGGGCGTCGGACGACCACCGCAAGCCGGGACAAAACCCTGGACGCAACAGGCCATCGAGCATGGTTGGGCGTATGGAACCATCAATCCCAATAGCATTCAAGGAGACAATAGTCGTCTCCGCGAAGGGATCGTCGGACTGACGAACAAAGGCCAACCACGCAGCCCGGAAGATTGGGGATCATTGCGGGCATGGGCGTGGGGAGTTAGTCGGCTCATCGACTTCTTTGAAACCAATCCCGATTCGGGTGTTGATCCCACCAAGGTTTGCATCACCGGAGTCTCACGATATGGCAAAGCGGCTCTCGTCACTACCGCGTTTGAGACGCGGATCGCGGCCGGATTCATCGCCTCCTCTGGAGCGGGCGGAGCCAAACTGTTCCGTCGCGAATTTGGCGAACGGTTGGAAAATCTGACGGCGGGCAATGAATACCATTGGATGGCGGGCAACTTTCTAAAGTACGCCGCCGAGGAATCTTCCTTCGGTAAGAAGACCGTCGCCGACTTGCCGGTTGACCAACATCAACTCATTGCCCTCTGCGCTCCCCGGCTCTGCTTCATTAGCTATGGCGTCGTTTCAGCCGGAGACTCGAAATGGATGGACGCACACGGGAGCTTTATGGCCGGAGTATTGGCCGGTCCAGCCTATCGGATGCTCGATAAGAAGGATCTCGGCACGCCGGGAAATTATCTGACCGATTCGATGCCTGCGGTCAGCACGCTCATCGGCGGCGAGTTGGCATGGCGTCAACACGACGGCGGCCACACCAATGTCCCTAATTTCCCCACGTTTTTCGACTGGGCAGGCCACTACATCTCGTCACCGGGATTGCTCAAGAAAGAATAACTCATCGCGGGTGGCGTTGGTTGGTTTCCAACTAAGGGCGCAGTCAAGAGGTCAGGCATTTTGAGTTGAAGTGATGTTGATTCTATTTTTGTCGGCGATCTGAGGGAAGGCGTCGGAGATGAAGCGGGACGTGGGGTTAGATAGTGGGCGAAGAAGGTGACGTGGACGCCGGTTGCGCGTTCGTCCGCCGTGAAGGCCCACCGCGTGGACACGGCGGCTAAGCAATTGGGCTTGCGTGGATGCGGCGGCTAAACGGTAGGGCTTGCGCGGTCGTTCGTCGCTGCGTAAATCGCAGTATTTGGACAACTTCTACATTGCGGACCGCTGGAATAGGATCGGGCGGTTTTTTTGGTACTTTTTTTGGGGTCGCTCAGCGGTTGCCCACTTGTTAAAATGGACGGCTTAGGACAGAATTTGTGCTGTGCGTTCGGCGACCAAGAGGTTCTCGCCGGGCGGACTGGTTTTCGTTAGGCGGGTGGTAGTTCCTTGTTTTGTTCCGCTATTACAAACCAATTCCATTTCTTTCGCGGACTGGGAGTGCTGGCTCATTCGAGTTGAGCCTTTGCCCGTTCGTGCGAGTAATTTTTATTGCCTAAGGAAAGGCCCTTCTTATGAGCCAAATCGAAACTGCTCCAGATTCGCTCGCGCCGACATCCTATTTGTCCGAGCTTTCGCCTCAGACTCTGTACGACAAGTGCTTGGCCGTCGCCAAAAACATGTGGTGGAGTTGGCATCCCGAAGTGGTCAATCTGTTTCGTGAACTTGACCCGATCCGCTGGCGACAACTGGACCATAATCCGATTGCATTGCTGGCGGAGTTTACGCCCGAGCGGTTGGAAATGCGGGCGGCGGAGCTCGTGCTTTATAGCCGGATCAATCACGCCTTTCGCCGCTTGAAGGAATACGTCAATTACTCGCAAACGTGGGGACGGACGCACGCCGGGACGCTTGGTGCGCGGCCTGTCGCGTATTTCTCCGCAGAGTTTGGCCTGCATGAGTCCGTGCCGATTTACTCCGGTGGTTTGGGCGTGCTGTCGGGCGACCATGTGAAAAGTGCGAGCGGTCTGGGGATTCCACTCGTGGCAATTGGTCTCTATTACGATCAAGGTTATTTCAAACAGCATCTGGACCTCGACGGTTATCAGCATGAGGAATATCTCGATACGAAAGTCGAAGAGATGCCGATGGAGCCGGCCCTCGGTGCGGACGGTAAACAGATCATTGTCAAAACGGACACTCGCGGCGGTGCCCTATTCAGCAAAGTGTGGAAGGTCGCAATTGGCCGCGTGACGTTGTATTTGCTCGACAGTGACGTCGAGGGTAATCGTCCCGAAGATCGCGAGTTGACCAGTCGTTTGTACGGTGGCGATCATCGCACCCGCATTCGTCAGGAACTTGTGCTTGGCGTCGGGGGAATTCGTGCTTTGCGAGCCTTGGGGATCACGCCCGGCGTCTATCACTTGAACGAAGGGCACAGCGTTTTTGCGACGCTGGAAGCGATTCGCGAACGGATGGACCTGGACGGAATGACGTTTGACGACAGCTTACGCGAGGTTGCGCAGAAAACCGTCTTCACGACGCATACGCCTGTTCCGGCTGGCCATGACCGGTTTGACGGCGGATTGATGGACGAGCATCTTGGCCCGCTGCGCGAGCAGATGAACATCTCGCACGAACAGTTAATGGGCCTTGGTCGGGTCGAGCCGACCAACGGCAATGAGTCGTTCTGCATGACGGTTCTCGGTCTCAAGTTGTCCCGTCGGGCGAACGCGGTGAGTGCGCTGCATGGGCATGTTTCCCGCCGCATGTGGCACAATCTGTGGCCGTGGCGAGTGGAAGAAGAAATTCCCATCGGTCATATCACCAATGGCGTTCATGTGCCGAGTTGGTTGGCCTATCAAATGCAGCAGTTGTATGATCGGCAATTCCCCGCCGATTGGTTCAAGCGGATGGGCGAGCCGGAAGTTTGGCGAGAGGTTTATCACATTGATCCGGGTGAGTTGTGGGAAACGCATCATGCCTTGAAGAACTTATTGTTGCAGTTCGTCCGTCGCCGCATCAGCCGTCAGTGTCGCCGTCGTGGAGAGAGTGACGATGCTGTTGAGGCAGCACGCAACCTGCTCGACCCGAACATCTTGACGATTGGTTTCGCTCGTCGGTTTGCGACGTACAAGCGGGCCGATCTCATTATGACGGACATTGATCGCTTGTTGGCGATGGTCAACGATCCGCATCGTCCGTTGCAAATTGTGTTCGCTGGAAAATCGCATCCGGCCGACGAGCCGGGCAAGAAACTCATTAAGAAAATTGCGAACCTGCGGCATGATGGGCGTTTGTCGGGTCGAATTGTCTTCGTCGAGGATTACGATATCAATGTCTGTCGTCACATGGTGCAAGGGGTCGATGTGTGGATGAACAATCCCCGTCGCCCTCTCGAAGCCTCGGGTACGAGCGGTCAAAAGGCCGTTCTCAACGGTGCCTTGAACTTGTCGGTTTTGGACGGGTGGTGGGCCGAAGCGTTCGACGGCCGCAACGGCTTCGGGATCGGTCGAGGAGCCGTTCACGTCTCCGACGAGATCACCGACAAACGGGACGGCGACGATTTGTATCGCGTTCTGGAGCAAGAGGTCATTCCGCTCTACTACGAACGGGACATCGACGGCCTGCCGCGGCAGTGGATTCAGTACATGATGAATTCGATTAGCTCGTTGGCGTGGCGATTTAGTGCCCATCGCATGGTGGCGGACTATGTTCGCAAGGCATACGTGCCGGCGGCGGGTGGACTTAGCTGCGACATGAACTTGCATTAAGAAATGGGGCATGTCTAGGTGAATCAGTTTCGTTTGCTCGTCCGTCGCACGGTGAATTTTGGCAATCATTGAAGTGTCGGATTAACCACCGAAGATGGTCTCGTCCCTCCTACCCACATTGATTTTATGTTTCGCGGAATCTCCAACTTCGCTTCGATGATGAAACAGGCGAGCCAACTTTCAGGCAAGCTGAACGGCGTTAGCGAGGAACTAAAGACCAAACGGGTGGTCGGGACGGCTGGGGCGGGACTCGTCGAGGTGGAAGTCAACGGGTTGGGACAGGTTCTCAAAGTGACCATTGCGCCGGAACTGATCGAGCGCAAGGACCGTGAACTGCTTGAGGACTTGATTCCCGCCGCCATCAATCAAGCTCAGGTAAAGGCCAAAGAGTTGCACGCCAAGGCGATGGAGCACCTGACGGGCGAGTTTAATTTGCCCGGCCTGGAAGACGCAATTTCCAAACTTGGCGGCGGCCCGACGACCTGAGCGGGAGCGTGTGATTGATCAATTGTCAGGCCACATGCCTGACCTACAATTCGGGACACGTAATGGACTTGGTGGAAACGAAGGGCTTGACGAAGCAGTATGGCGAATTCGCCGCGCTCGCCGATTGCAATTTTGCCGTGAAGCGGGGCGAAGTCTGTGGCCTGCTCGGACCAAACGGGGCGGGCAAATCGACGCTGCTCCGTTTATTGCTCGGTTATCTGCGACCCTCCGCCGGAACGGCCACCATCGACGGACTCGATTGTTATCGGCAGTCGCCCGCTGTGCATGAACGGACGGCCTACTTGCCCGGCGATGTCCGTCTGTTTCGCACGCTGAAGGGGCGCGAGGTGTTGCGATTCTTCGCCCACGTTCGCGCGGGGAGTGATCTCCATCGGGCCGAACAATTGTGCGAGCGACTCGGTCTTGATCCGAGTGGCCCCGTCGCGTCGATGTCCACTGGGATGCGGCAAAAACTCGCGCTCGCCGCCGTGTTCGCCACTTCCACACCGCTGGTCATTCTTGACGAGCCGACGAGCAATCTCGATCCGACGGTACGGGGCACCGTGGCGGCCCTCGTGGCCGAAGCCAAGACCGCCGGGCGAACTGTTCTGTTCTCGTCGCACGTCCTGTCGGAAGTCGAACATACGTGTGACCGTGTGTTGGTTCTGAAAGCTGGCCAGATCGTGCATGACCAACCCCTGGCCGACTTGCGGCGGCGACATCGCATTCATGCGAGCTTGAATGGTCCGTTGCCCGACGTGCCGCGAGAATTATCGAGCGAGCTGACAATCATTCGACGAGAGGGGCAACACGTTACCTGGGAAACGACGGGACAACTCGCGTCGCTCTTGGGTTGGTTGGCGACGTTGCCCTTGGTGGAAATTCGCATCGAGCCGGTTGGCCTGCAAGCGGTTTACGAATGCTTTCATCCGCCGGAAGGGAGCGACGCATGAACGGAACTTGGCGGGCCTTGTGGAAATTGGCGTGGTGGGAAAGTCGGCTCTTGTGGTGCGTGCTGGCCTTGCTCGTGTTTAGCTTTCATTGGGTCATGTGTTTTGTCGTGAGCCAAGTTAGCACCGAACATTTGTTGCAGATGATTAACTCGTTGCCGGAGTTTATTAAACGGATTTTGCCCGTCGAAGTTAACCGAATGATTCAACTCGACGTGCGGGTTTCGATTGCGTTCGACCACCCGATCGTGATTTTGGCCTGTACGAGTTGGGCTGTTTCGCGTGGTTCCGACGCGGTGAGTGGTCCATTGGGGCGGGGGACGTTGGAGATGGTTCTTTCGCAGCCGGTCACGCGGAGGAGCGTGTTACTCGTGAACGCGATCTTGACGACGCTCGGTGCGTTTACACTCACCGTGTTAGGCTGGTTAGGAACCGCGGTCGGTTTAAAAACGGTCCCGCTGCTGGCTGAGGTTTCATCGGTGCCGTATTTGTACGCGGCGGCCAATTTGTTCGCGGTGACGTTTTTTATGGCGGGCGTCACGACGTTGTTATCGGCCTGTGATCGCCAGCGGTCGCGAACGATTGGGTTGGCGGCCGGGTTTTACATCATCGCGATCATTATCAAGGTGGTCGGCCGTGCGATTCCGTCGTGCAATTGGGCGACGTATCTTTCGTTCCTGTCGTGCTTTGAACCGCAGAAACTGATTGCCGAACCGGAAAACGTCGTGGCCATGTCGCTGCGATATGATGGAATTCTATTGGTGCTGGGACTGATTGCGTATGCGGTGGCGATCCAAGTCTTTCGGCGGCGCGACTTGCCCGCACCACTGTAAACGGACGCGACGAAGCCCACACCGCTATTTCTCGATCGGTCCGCCGCCGAATTGCTTCCAGTACAATTCCTTGAACGGATTGACCTTGGGACCGACGGCCGTTTCGTTGACCAATTGCGTCTGAACGGAGTTCCACCACCTGTCGTAGGCGGCTTCCAACTCTTTCGCAATCTCGGGATGCTCACCGATCACGTCGTGCTGTTCGCCGGGATCGTTGACGAGATCAAACAATTGCCAATGTTTCTCCGCCGGTTTTTGATCCTTGGCAATGTTGACCATTTGATATCGCTGATTGCGAACACTGCATTGATTGTATTTGTAATCGGCGGGCGGGGCGTCTTTCGGCCAGCGACCGACATGTGTGAACCACGTGCGATCCATCCAACGCGCGTCGGGCTTCTTCAGCAACGGAACGAGACTCCGTCCTTCGACCTGTTGTTGAACTTCTTGGGTTAAATCGATACCGGCGATTTCGGCAAGCGTCGGCAGAAAGTCGATATGCCCGGTCAGCGTGTTGACGTCGGCCGGTTGCAGTTTTCCCGGCCACCGCCAGAACGAGGCGGCTCTTGTCCCGCCGAGCCAGGGCGTGACCTTTTGACCGCGCATGCCTGCATTGAAAATCTTGACTCCCGCCGTGCCGCCATTGTCGTTCATAAAGATCACGAGTGTGTCGCGTTCGATGTCCCATTCTTTCAGCTTGTCGAGCAGGCGGCCGATATTTTCGTCGATGTTCTCGATCATGCCAAAGAACTTAGCGGCACTATCGTCGTTCACTTTGTCGGTGAAGTGTTTTGTATACTGATCCGGCACGTTCAGCGGCGCGTGGGGTGCGTTCGTTGCGAGATGACAATAGAATGGCCGCTTGCCTTTGACGGATTCGATCCACTTCGTGGCTTGGGCGAAAAAGACGTCGGTGCAATAGCCGGTCGTTTTTTCAAACGTGCCGTTGTGGAGAATGGCCGGGTTGAAGTAGGAATTGTTGGGTGCGTCGCCACAACTGCCGGGATACGATTGACCAATCCCGCCCGCCCCGTGAATGAAGACTTCGTCGAAGCCGCGGCGTCCCGGTTGATGATCGGCTTCGTCACCGAGGTGCCACTTGCCAAAAATTCCGGTCGTGTAGCCCGCCGTTTTCAACACCTGCGGCAAGGTCGTCGCGGAAAGTGTCAGCCGTTCTCTTTCCAAAATCGTATGGGTCACGCCGTTGCGAAATTCATGACGCCCCGTGAGGAGTGCGGAGCGTGTCGGGGCGCAGGTTGGACTGACATGAAAATCGGTGAAGCGAACACCTTCCGCGTGCAGCCGATCGATGTTGGGTGTTTTGAGGATCGGATTTCCGTGGCACGACATATCGCCGTAGCCTTGATCATCGGTAAGTATAAAGACAATATTCGGCTGCTTGCCAAATGTCGCCGAAGAATCGGCAGCCAAGGTGGGTTGCATTCCGCCGGTTGATCCAGCGATCGAAAGGGCCATAACGATGAACGTCGTTAGGTGTTGTAAGTGGCCACGAAAATTCAAGGTCGGTGTTTTACGAAAATGCGTCATGTTGGTCGGTGTTTGGGGTCGGTGTTATCGAATTGGGCAGTGAAGAATTGGGTAGCGAACATGACTGACCACGACAGCCATTAGTGGAAAGATATCAGTCAACAAGTGCGTCCACTTCGTGTAAGTGGCATTATTAGCTTACGAAGGTTTCCCGTCAACTTTTCACGAGCGTCGAAATTGGAACCGACTCACTTTAGCCGGTTCGGATGCGAACCGTTGGTGCGAAAGAAAGGTTTATCGTCGCGCCGATCATGGTTGGCCCTGCGGGCCAGACCACTCGTACACGCGGCGTCTCGCCGCTTTTGATACGCGACGGGACGCCGTGTGTACAAGGTCCGCACAGCGGACCCTACCGCAACGATCATGGTCC
>JAYUFG010000526.1:0-3426 GCA_043738845.1 Planctomycetaceae bacterium | reverse complement strand
TCGACAGCGAACACTCGGCGATTTTTCAAGCCTTGCAGGCGGGACGCGGGACAGACGTCAAACGAGTTGTTTTGACCGCGAGTGGCGGACCATTTCGCCAACACACGCGGGAGCAAATGGCCCATGTCACGGTGGACGAAGCCCTTGATCATCCGACCTGGAACATGGGTCCGAAGATCACGATTGACTCGGCCACGATGATGAACAAGGCATTGGAGATTATTGAAGCCCGCTGGTTGTTCGATTTGCGGCCGGAACAGATCGAGGTGGTCGTCCATCCGCAGTCGGTCGTGCATTCGCTGGTCGAGTTTGTGGATGGCTCAGTGGTTGCGCAGATGAGTCCGCCCGATATGAAATTGCCGATCCAGTATGCTTTGTCATTTCCGGAACGATGGTCGGGGCCAGCGGAGCGGATGGATTTTTCGCAGAGCTTTCGTTTGGAGTTTGAGCCTCCCGATTTTGAAAAGTTTCCCGCCCTCGAGTTGGGAATGGAATGTGCCCGACAGGGTGGCACGACGGGTGCGGTGTTGAACGCGGCGAACGAGGCGGCCGTGGCTGGTTTTTTGCAGGGCGAATTGGAATTTAACGAGATCGTTCCGGCTTGTCGGAACGTATTAGAACATCATACATTTGATCCGCGGCCCACCTTAGAGCAACTGTTGTCGCTCGACCGCTGGGCCCGTCAGGAGGTAGCACGTTGGGTATGCACGTAGTCTTTGCCAATTTTTTCACCGCGATTTTCAATCCCGAGAACTGGCTGACGTATGGAAAAGTTGCCCTCGCCTTGGGAACGGTCGTTTTCGTTCACGAGTTGGGCCACTTCGTCGTTGCTAAGTTGTGTGGCGTCAAATGTGAAAAATTCTATATCGGTTTCGACATCGGCGGTTGGAAACTGTTTCATTTCCAATGGGGTGAAACGGAGTACGGTATCGGCATCTTACCCCTCGGCGGATATGTCAAAATGCTGGGGCAGGACGACAATCCGGCCAAAGCGGCCGCCGAAATTGAACGGGCCAAAGTACCTAGCACCGGTGACAACAAATCAGCCGCTGACGCTGCGCCCGTCTTCGACCCACGCAGCTATCAAGCCCAGAGTGTGCCAGAGCGAATGGCGATTATCTCGGCGGGCGTGATTATGAACGTGATCTTTGCGTTCATCATGGCCAGTTGGGCTTATGGGTTGGGCGTGGAATACACGACGTGCGGCGTTTCGGCCGTGATCCCTGGCGAAGCAGCTTGGAAAGCGGGCATCCGTCCGGGCGACGAGATTTTGCAAATTGGCGATAACGATCAAGCTCATCTAAAATACGCCGACCTGATGGCGGGCGTTGTCTTTTCATCGAAAGAGGGCGTGCGACTTAAAATCCGCCGGCCGGGAATCGCTGAACCATTCTGGCTGACCGCCAAACCGGACGCGGCCACATCCAAAGCGGTTGGCCGTCCGCGAATCGGTGCATCGCCTCCCGCATCGACACAGTTGTACGAAAAAGAGCCGGTCGCACAATTCTCGCCCGCCGCTGCCACGGAAAAGTTGCTCGGTGGTGATCGAATCGTGCGAGTGGGCGACGTTCCCATCGCCGACTATGCGGGTCTACACTCGCAAATCGCCCTGCATCCGAACGAACCTTTAACGATTCAGGTCGAACGAGAAATTAAACCGGATTCGAAGGTTCCCCTTTCCGACAAAGAGCCAAAACCTCCCGTTCAACACGAAACGGTTTCAATTACGATTCCCCGCAATCCATTGCGGCACTTGGGATTGTCAATGGAAGTTGGAGAAATTACGGCGATTGAAAACGATTCACCGGCAGAGAAGGCCGGTCTTCGCGTGGGTGACAAGCTTTCGAAAATCAACGACACGACCGATTGGAATCCACTGTTTTTACCCGAGGTTCTTCGGCAACGAGCGGCCGCTGGAAAAATGGACGTCGATCTCGTAGTGCAGCGAACCGATGTAGGAGGAAAAAACAAGGAAACCCAAGAGGTGACGCTGAAATCGTCGCTGCGACTGCCGACGTGGTATGAAGAATCGGCGTTGAAAAATAGTCCCGTTACGATTCCCGCAATCGGTGTGGCGTATCGCGTTTCGAATCGCGTTAAGTTGGTGGACGCCAGCGGACCCGCCGGAAAAATGATCGACGAAAAACAACGCATCGTGCCGGGTGACGAAATCATCCAGGCGCAATTTATCCTGTCGAAAGAGCATGCCAAAGACACCGAATTGGAGGCACTCCAGAAACCCATCGTAATTGACGGTGTCCAGAATGGCTGGCCCCATTTTCAATTCCTGTTGCAAAAGGTGCCACCCAACACGAACGTCAAGCTGACCGTCACGCACAAAGGGTCCGATAACAAGACGGAACAACGTGAGATTGAATTGACTCCCGTAGAATCGGCCGAGTTTTCCGAGCCCTTCCGAGGATTTGTGTTTAAGTCGCCGACGAAAATCCAGACGGCGGAGAGCTTCGGCGAAGCTCTTCAATTGGGCTGGCGCGAGACAACCCATGATTTAACAATGGTCTATCGCTTCTTACAACGAGTTTTCACCGGTGAACTTTCACCGACAAACTTTGGCGGGCCAATCCAGATCATTGACGTCGCCAGCCAACAGGCGGAAGCTGGCTTCGTGCCGCTTATAATGTTCCTGGTGATGATCAGTGCCAATTTGGCCGTCGTGAACTTCCTGCCCATTCCCGTCCTGGATGGCGGGCACATGGTCTTTTTGCTGTACGAAGGAATTCGCGGCAAACCGCCCGGCGAAAAGTTTATGACCGTCATGTTGTTCATCGGTCTGGCAATTATCCTGACCTTGATGATCTTCACGTTTGGTCTCGACCTGATGAAGAAATTTGGACTGTTTGGAAATTAACGGAGTGAATTGTTCGCAGCCGCTCCGCGAAAGGACGCTTTTTCGCAGTTGTAAAGGATGATAATGGGACAGTTATTTTTGCGTCGGTCCTGAGCAGTAAAACGTCGCAGTGCCTGATGGGAGCGTCGGGCGTGCTTTTCCTTTTTCCTTGTTTGGTATTCATTCTCGCATCCAAATGCCAAATGTGAGAAATTGCGGCGATTGTTGTGCCGGTCACTTCCGTTGACACTCTCCCCGTATGGTGGTTACGATCAACGGGAGATGCTTACGTGGATCGTGAGATCAATTAAATCGAATGCCTGCTGTTAGACCGAACATTTCGTCACGAAACATTCCGGGCGATTAGCTCAGTTGGTTAGAGCGCCTGCTTTACACGCAGGATGTCGGGGGTTCGAGTCCCTCATCGCCCATTCGTAAGTCTATTTTGCACAGAGATTTGCGGTGGTAATTTGCAACTAGGGATTTAGTGGATTTTTGGTTCGCCGAACCGAAACCTGCCGCATAACGCTCGCAAGTTTTTGCCGTCTATAGTGT
This sequence comes from Planctomycetaceae bacterium, assembly GCA_043738845.1. GTDB lineage: Bacteria > Planctomycetota > Planctomycetia > Pirellulales > DASRSE01 > DASRSE01. The sequence continues at coordinate 23 of JAYUFG010000526.1, read as the reverse complement.
TTCGCTTGAACCAAAACTACGGC
>JAYUFG010000525.1:0-3429 GCA_043738845.1 Planctomycetaceae bacterium | reverse complement strand
GATTGCCGCAACGTCGCCGCCGCCCTCCGTGATTTCGCCTATCAACCCAGGAAACTCTTGCGTATGCTCGGTATTTTGAAACACTGAGAATCCCTGATCGTGTGCCAATCAGCGTTATGCGACGGGCTTGTCGGGACTCTCTCGGTCCGGTGATTCCCCCGTTTTTTGACACGCGGTTCTGTTGTCTGTGCCGGTGAACCGCTTCCCGGCCCCGCCGAGGAGATTGAGGCTTTCCATTCTTCGCCGCGCCTCCCCGTCGTGTATGTGGTAATAATGGCGAACCATCCCGCTGTCGAGGTGACCGAGCCACCCCATCAACATCTGTTCCGGAACGCCCGCGTTTGCGCAGGTCGAGCAGAAATAATGGCGGAAGCTGTGTAGTCGACCGTGGTGAAAGCCCTTTTCGTCGGGCGGCGTTGGAAACCGGTCCGATAATGGCGTGAGTACGTCGCGGATCAAAATGTTGCGAACCGTGTCTGGCTTGATTCGGCCTCCGCGAGGGCCGTGGAATAAGTAGCCATCCTTTCGCGGCAAATGGCTCAACATCATCTGCAAGTCGGGATGTATGGGAAACGAGCGACTGCGCCCTGACTTGACTTGACGTCGTCCAATACCCGCCCGTGCCGCATGTGCTGTTTCATCCGTCAGAGTCAATAATTTCTTTTCCAAGTTGATATCGGCCCACCGCAGGGATGCGAGTTCGGAAATCCGAAGTCCCGTGCAGGCCAGACCGACGACAACGTTTGTCAACCACCGCAAGTTTTGATTTTGCACGCAGTATTCGATAATCGCTGCAACTTCATCACTGCTCCAGCAATGCGGACGTTCACTTTCAGCCTTGAGCAGATGAAGTTTGATCGGTTCGATGCCCGTAAGGTGACCAGCCTCGATCATCCACTTAATAGACTGTTTGAGCGTGATCAATTCGGTGACGAGCGTCTTGTGGCAATAGTCTTTCGACTCCATGTCGGCGGCGTATTTGGTGAGGACGTCGGCGTCGACCGTGTTCCAGGTCACGATCCCGAGTGACTTGGCGAAAGGAATGAACTTGTCGAATACTGCACGATACCTCTTTTGCGACGATGGTTTTACGCCCCCGGCAACACGAGGTCGACTGACGTGTTGTTCGTAGAGTGTTCGTCCCTTGTCGAGGGTCAAAAACGTTTTCGCCGGACTTTGGATCGTCGGCCGGAGGATCAACCCGATATCAACAGCCCTTTGAGTGTCCAGTTCGTTCACAAGTTCCAGAGCTTCTTTTTTATCGCGTGTGCCGAGCGAGTGTCGCCCGGCGTCGACTTGATTACTTCGGCCGTCGGCGTACCACGTTCCGTGGCGGCAAGTCAGCCGCCACGAAAAGTGGTCGCCCTGGACCAGTTGGAAGTGTCGTTTTTTGGGCATGGTGTTTTGGATTAGGTTCGATTGTTTTTGCGCCAGCGAGGAAGCGGTCCACTGCGTTGAGCCGCGTCCGCAACCGGAACGCTTGGCGTTTGTTGAATTTGGGAGTGCTGCTTGGAAACCTGAGGAGTCCCGGAGACTGTCTCAATTTGCGAAAGTGCGTCGACGGAAATCAATTGTCGGTGGCGATGGCCGCCGAGTTGAATGCAGGCGATTTTCCCGGCGGCGAGATATCGGCGGACCGTCGTAAGAGACAGGCCACTAAATGCTGCGAAATCCTTCGGACTGAGAAAGTTTTCGGTTTGGTTTGCGGAAGACACATCGTCACCTGTGTTCGTCATGATTACACGCTCGTGAATAGCCGATTCGCGAAGAGTGCTCAATCATTGAGCACTCTGAATCGTCAGTCCCGAATATCATCGAACACAGAAAAAACTGGAAGGCAAACCGCATGGAAGCGGTCTGCCAGTTTGCATTGCGTCAGACGCGGAGGTGCTGACAATGCGGCGAAACTCCCTGAAGGACGTGACGAGGGTGTCGCTTCCAGGCCGGAACCGGGGTCGAGTGAACAATCGACAAGAATGTTTTGTTCAGGAGTTACCGCTGGCGGGGACCGATACCACCAATAGATCGTTCACGTCCCGGCCGAGCAAATTTTTGCCCAGGCGATTGCGAATCAAGCTGACATCGGTGCGGATCGTCTTTTCGCCGACGCCGAAATACTCGCCCAGGGCGTGATTGAGTCCGTCCGTTTTGCGTTTCAGGGTGGCGGCATGTCGCGCGTGCAGAACGCGCCAATAGTGACAAAGCGTACGGATTCTGGCAAAACGTTCGAGTTGATTCTTGGCAGGATTGCGCGGGCTCGACTTTTTTCGCCACTCCGCCAGGTGATCCGAGTCGCCCTGAGATCGACCGGTGTCGATGATCATATTCCGCAACTCATCACGGGCGGGCACGGGGAAAATATCCGGGTAGCTAAATACACCCCCGGCCCGCGCCATTTGGTCGAGAATTGAGATAGGAACGCTGCCGCTCATCAGGGGCAGGTGCGGTATCGGCATATCGAGGGCGGCGATTTTCAAGAGCCGCCAGCGAATGAGAAACGCGCGTACCGCGTCGTCAAACGCACGCCGACCGGCCACTTCTTCCACGGCAACCTGGGGGAATGGCGTAGGCCCCGTTGCGACGAGTAACTGTCCGGCACTTTCGAGGTGCCACTCGAGAATTTGTGGCCCCCAAGTTGTGATGAGGACGTCGTGCTCCTCGACAAATTGTCGGTTTGTGATCAACCAACCGACGTACGCGCGTGCCACGTTACTGATCCATCGAATTCTTTCCATACCGACCACCATCCCCCGATCAACCTGCGCGACGTTCAAGTCCCAATTCAATGCGTCGATTTCCGTTTGAGGCAACTTAATTGGTGGAAGCGGTTCTTCGACGTGGTCATTGAGAATCGGCCTTCCGTTCCAAAAACCAACCTGTATTCGGGGGTCATGACAAATGCCAGACAAATTAAATTCAAGGTCTCGCAAATCAGGCGAAAGGGCACCTTGACCGACATGGCGTTCGATTCCTTCGAGGAGTTGACGCGGCAAAGTAAAGAACAATCGCCCGGCAATCAATGGGTGGTCGAGAAGATGTTCAGGAACCGAGGTTTGTCGCAAACCCTGCAAGAGCTGGGCATTGACGGCGGTTTCCGTTGGCGGTGCATTTTGCGCCGTTGTATTGTTTCCAGGAGTTGCCACTGCCATTGGCCTCAAACTTTAGAATTCCGCGAGTGACGGGAACATTTGGATGACTCGCCAAATGACCTGTTTGATCTGATACCCGTATTCACGATTGCCGATGTCGGGATCGTCGTCAAGAGGATTTGAGCATAACGACAGAAAGATCAAAGGGCAGATTGAACAGAATAGACCGATTTTTTTGCCACACTACGAGGCTGTTACTTTTTGTTGGTGGCGAGTGAAAACTGGATTGCGGCGACCGATCATGACGATTTTTTTTTGAAAGTGCCGGGTTTACTCCCAA
>JAYUFG010000524.1:0-3432 GCA_043738845.1 Planctomycetaceae bacterium | reverse complement strand
AAACCCCAGGTTTCCACAACCAACCTGGACTTTCTAATCTCCACTGCAATAATTGAGCCACTCACCGACATGCAATCGCCCTGGTGTTCGGTGAGAATCAAGCGCGCCATGCCGTGGCATGACAAGAATGTGGGTCGGTGCATAAGCCTATTCCGAAAATAAAGAGACGACGTTGCGATATCGCGATTTGTATCGCCGCTGACGCGGCTTTGGTGGCGAAGGAAATCGTTCCAGGGATTTCGCTGCGCTGCATCCCTGGCTATTCATAGGTCGCCGCTAACGCGGCTGCAAAACCGAGATGGCGAGGTGGCGCAGAATGAGCAATTAAACTTGACCAAAGCACTTGGAATACACCTGGCCGAAGCACTCGCATAAATTCGACCAACCTGTTTCCACGCGGTCGTTACTTTACTTTTTCGCCCGAGAGTTGGTAGATGGCCAAGTGGCGTTTGCCGGGGCCGAGCATTTCTTTGATCGAAAAAGTTCCCTCAACCGTGATTGGCCGCACGGTGTAGTCGATCGTCAACCCTTTTTGCATTTCAACCACGATGCAGTCGTACAGATAGGCACCCGGCCCAAAACAGCACTCCATGTTGTCGCGAACGAGAATGAACTTGGTGATTCCTGACTCTTCAAAGCCGGGTTTGATGTAACCGCGAATGCGAATTTTCGTATCGGTGAGCTTTTCGATTTTCGGTGTGAGCAGTTTGCGCTCGAACGGGTCTTCCTTCTTCATCTCGAATTTGAGATCGTCAAACGTCGTGTCGCGAACGGTGGCGGGACGATTTTCAGTTTCTTCGGCCTGTGTTGGACGAGTGGAAAAACTCAACGACAAGCCCGCACACACCGTTAAGACGGCGACGGCACACCAGCGGCCAAGACGTGAGTAGCGATTTTCACTCATCGGGCCTCCGCGAAATCGAGGTAGTAATAGACGCCGGGAACGCGCGTCGGATCGAAACGAAAAGTGCCCCATGCCTTGACGTCTAAATTGTAATCAAGCCCTTTGGTATCATTGAGCCGCACATGAATGCGATCCGTGATGATCGGCTTGGTTGTGCCAAAGCAGCACTCTCCCCGATCACGGACGAGCAGAAAATCGGTGATTCCGTTGTTTGTCGGTCCGGGCTTCATGTAACCCTTAATGAAAACCTTTTTGCCGTCGAGATCACCGATCTTGGGAGGAAACGGCTGACCGACAACATTGGGGTCGGGACTTAAGGTCTCGAACGTGATTCGTTCAAAGCCGGGCGGAACTTCCGTCGCGAAAATGTAGGCATGAGTTCCTAGCCCGCCGAACAAACAAATCACGCTCAGTGCCAAGCCAATCCGCGCTAGTCCCAAACCGGTCAAATGCGTTGAGTCGGCGTTAATCCGACCAACGGCCCGAAACGCCAAGTAGATTCCACAGAGTGGAACCATCGCCAAAATGGGATCGAACCAAATGAACGGTGAAAGCAAGCCAAACAAAATGGCCGCAATCGCAACGGGACAAACGGCCCGATAAGGTTCGTGGTCCGACTCGCACTCGGTCGCTTCGTCTTGATTGTGCGCCGAGAGTCTCTGGGACACGGGCGCATGAATCATGGGCGCGTGGGAAATCGGCATCTGTACTAAATTGGGTGGAGGCGGCGGGTAATGAATCGGTTCGTCCATCGACATCGGTGACGTTCGTGGTTCAATGACAGATTGGCTCATCGGACAAATATCCATTTGCGAACAACGCGGCGCACAGCGGTCAACGTGATCGCCATCCCAAACGTCAGCGCGTAAAACCAAGGCGAGCTCGGGGACAACGCCGACGGGGGATCGGTGCGCAGGGACTCCCCCTCTACGGTAACTACGTTCTCCGCTGGGTCGGGGTTCGCGCGGGTTTGGTTGCGATCCACCGGCTTTACGACGGGCGGGATCGGTTTTTCCGTACTTTTGACGTCATTTTTCGGGCTATTCGTCTTGGGATCCCCCTGTTTTACGTCCGTCGCTCCTTTTTTCTTCGGTTCGCGACCGGACGTCGCGGCGTCCTTAGGGACAGGAGCGTCGTTGGTTTTGGGAGAGTCGCTGGCTTCGCCCATCGGGAAAAAGGCAATCGCCCGTTTGACCATTTCTGGATCGAGCCGGCTCAATTCTGCGAGGTAGGTTTTCGCCTTTGGCTCGGGGCAAGCTCGCAAATAATTGATGACCGGAATACGAATCCAATCGGTCGCATCGGTCGATTTTTGATAGAGTTCAAAAACACGGTCCATGACGGCCCAATCCTTCCACCGGGCAAGATCGGGAATTACAAGGTCAGCCAATTTCGGCCGATCGAGCATGTGATGGAATCCGGCCAGGATCCGTTCCCGCGAAAGGGTCTTTCCCTCCTGACCTTGAAAACGTAACGCCTGAATGGCGGCGTAAGTATCAATGTATTCCGACTTTTCATCTTTGAGATACAGGTCTTCAATGAGGGGCATTCCCTCTGCACCCTGGAGCGATAGATAGCAACTAATCAGGGCGTCGAGTCCTTCTTTTTGTTTGCGATCGGGCGATTTGAGCATCGCTTCTAACATGGGAACGTCCCTTTCCGTTCCGCAGACCGAAAGCATGGTGAAATAAAGTCGGCGGCGGCTGGAAATGATCTCGGGGTTTTTGATCCAGGAGACAAGTTGGTCGTGATTCATGCCTGCCTTAAACGCACGAATTCCCGAAAACGGCGTTTTGGCGAATTCGTCGTAGGCGTCGCGGGTGAGGGGTTCGTCCCTGTCCTCAAGAAAGTCTTGGAAGAATGCCAAGCGGGCGTTGCCTTCTTTGGGCAGTTGCAGTGCGTCCAGCATGTACCTTTTCGTCCGGGCCGTCAGTCCAATGGGGACATTCCAAACGGTTTTCGGCGGGTCGATTCCCGTTACGAGAAACTCGGTCCCGATGGGCAAGTCGCCAAAATAAACGGCGTCAAACCTTTTTCCCTTAGCGGCCGTGTCCTTACCTTTAATCAATTCGACAACTTCAAATTTACAATACGGCGGCGTGACATCCAGCCCGCCAGGCGGGACGTCGGCCGGGTCTCGCTTCGGTCCTTCGACCATTTTCGCGAAGACAGCGATATCGGCGGCCTCGATCTCTTCGGTAAAGGTCGCGCTGATCGTTTGGCAAAACGGACAGGCCCAGGCTGCACTGCACAGCGAGAACAGGGCAATGATGGATAAAGCCGCAACGACAAGCAGTGCGATGAGGCCCAGTCGTGAGTCGGATCGATGGTTCATGGTGGACACCTCAAAAACGGTTTGCGAGCGAACCGGCTAACGTGAGTTGGTTGACGGTGCTAAGGGTGAGTGAATGACATGACTGTTATTATATCTGAAGTTTTGCAAAGTGTCAGGTCAATCCCAATTGGGCCAGTATTTGCGGCAGTTTTCGTTGATCGAGGGAGGCTTTTCAATGACCCAGGCGATGGTG
>JAYUFG010000523.1:0-3433 GCA_043738845.1 Planctomycetaceae bacterium | reverse complement strand
AGTGGCACACGAAATTCAGCAAAGTACACGCGGCAGCTTGCCGCATATAGGAATAGAAATACGAAGTGGCAAGATGCCGCTTGTACTTTAGACGTGCTAAATCACCAGTGAGGCGATCCAAATGCGCACGGAGCGACCCGAGAGAGCCTGAAGATGGTCAACCGCCGAAGCCTCTCGACGGCAATCGACCTCTAATGTTGAGAGCAGAACGTCGTCGGTAAGGCACACATCCAACAAACTTGGCTCCATGTCGAACATCATGATGTTCGGAGTTACTCCCACCACGGCACCACCGCAGAAACAACTCATTCCCGACCGAGGCACTAACGGTTTTTTAGATGGCGTTCCTGAGCTCTCAACCGGCTGACAATGAGGACAGCAAGCCTTGACCGCCTGTTGATGATTGTCCGCAGCCGCGCAACACGTCAGCCGACAGATGCAGGGACATGCAACCGCCGTTAAAATGAGCACGTATGTGACGACCAAACGCAGCATGAATCGTCGATCCTGAATGACGTCTGTGCTTTTTCACCACGGGATGCGAATACGCCTTAAGCCACCCTCATTCTACGCCGGTCGCCAGATCGGGTCAATGCGAGCATTTTTCACGGATTCGGCCCCGTGTGCTGCGAGACGAGACGTCCCAGGCAAGAGCATCGAGCCATTCAAGTCTCCTGCTTTCCAGGGCGGAGATAGCGGTGTAATCTCGTGTTGGGCAACGTTGCGTATCGCGTGATGTCGGGCGCGCTGCTCGGCGGAGGACACGACAACACGATGGCGGGCAATATGATGATCGACTGTGAACGGGCGTCGATCCGCGTGGACGCTCGCGGCCTATCGCGAAATTATGCAATGGACGACCGCCGACTTGGTAACGATTTTCGCTCCGTTCACCCCGATCAAGACCCTTGGCACAAACGGTTTCCCGAGATGCTGAATTTGTTAAAGACCGATCCACGAATTCCGAGCGGCGTGATTTTGAAAGACAATGTAGTTTGTCTCTTGCACACTTTCGCTCCCCAGCATTCCGCAAGAAAAAGCTGGCATCACGGTCGGAAAGAATTTTGAGACGACGACCGATCCAGGCTATCGCGATGCGGCCAAATTGGATTTTCGACTAAAGGACAATTCGGTCGTGTTCAACGAATTGCCCGACTTTCAACCGATTCCGCTGGAAAAAGTTGGTCTTTTCACCGATGAGCATCGTTCGACGATTGTCCCTCGCGACCTCAATCCGCCCGATTCAGCACCAGCCAAGACGGACACTTTTGATTCCGCCCGCGATATTGGCGCGAGCAATAAACAGGGAAAGTAAAAGTAAAGGGGAGAAGACGATTGCCTGCGACGGCCATGTTTTCACCTCAATTAGGCCCTGTGATGGGGCTGGATTTTTTTCGCTTTTCCGAGTAATTTAAGCATCTGAATTGTAGTCAGGCCTGCGGCCTGACGGATGCTTGTTGTTGGACGTTTGTCAGGCCGCAGGCCCGACCTACAACTTACCGTGAGAGATTCATGCCGACGGTTAAATTTGTCAACGAGAAAATCGAGATTCAAGTTCCCGAAGGGGCCAACCTTCGCAGCGAGGCGATGAGTGCGGGCGTGGAGGTTTACTCCGGTCCGGACAAGCTGCTGCATTGCCCTGGTTTCGGTTTGTGCGGTGCGTGTCGCGTCACGATTTCCAAAGGGATCGAAAATGCCTCACCAATGGGTTTCAAAGAAAAACTCAAGTTTCACATGCCCCTTCCCGACCCACGACCCTGCATGGCGTTTATCGGGAACGAAGCGAACATGCGGCTTTCGTGTCAGACTCGCGTGATGGGTGACCTGGAAGTCATCACCCGACCGTCGATGAATTGGTTCGGCGATAATTTTTTCAGCTAACATTTTTTGGCAACGAACTTCTTCCGCATTCAACACTCGGTGGCACCTGTGAAACAGATCATCGCCATCGTCAAACCATACTTGGCGGAAAAAGTTCTCGAAGCCCTCAAGCGGGCACCGATTGAGGCTTGTTCCGTTCGCGAGGTCAAAGGTTACGGCCGTCAGAAAAGCTATCTCGACAAGTATGGCACGAGCGAATACTCGCTGGCCTTTGTCCCTAAGGTCGAAATCACGCTGTGGACCGACGACGCTCGCGTCGAAGAAGTTGTCCGCAAAATCGTGGAGGTCGCCCGCACAGGCCGCATGGGCGACGGAAAAATCTTCGTTCTCCCCGCGACACTTTGCGAACGCGAAATCGAAATTGGGTGATTGCCCTATTTCTCAGCGGACCCTTTTACCAAGCCGACGCCCCGGCGTCGTGATTTGTCGCATTCTTTCCTGTTCGTCCAACTTTTTGATTTCTTCTCAAACTTTCGCGGGATAAAATAACTCGGCTGGCGTCTTAATCATAAATCGCCCCGGAGTTGCGAAATGTCGAGAGTTGGTCCCGAACTGTTGGGTCAAGTTTACGCTCAGCAAGGGGCCGCGCTCGTTCTGTATGCGCGACAATGGTGCGATGTGCCAGAGGATGTTGTGCAAGAGTCCTTGTTGAAATTGGCACGACAGGCGAGTGTTCCCGAAAATCTCTTGCCGTGGCTCTATCGTGTCGTGCGAAATGGTGCGGTGAGTGCCGGTCGGGCGGCGGGGCGGCGAAGAAAATACGAATCGCGGGCGGCCGGGCGAGAGTGGTTTTCACCCGACCCGGCTGCGGCGATGGATGGCCAAGCGGCGGCCCAGGCGATTGAGACCTTGCCCGTTGCGGAGCGTGAGGTGCTGGTCGCCCGCTTGTGGGGCGGATTGACGTTTGCCGAGATTGCGGTGTTAATTGAAGCGACCGACAGCACGGCCCAGCGGCGATATGAAAGTGCGTTAAACGCCTTGCGAGAAAGGTTGGGGGTGCCATGTCCAAATCGCGACAACCCGAAAACGAGTTGAAATTATTGGAGGCGCAACTGTCGTCGCTGTCGCCCGCGATGGTCGGACTCGACCGCGACCGTTTGATGTTTTTGGCGGGTCAAGCGGCAAGTTCATCGTCGGTTCTTCAGTCATCACGAATGGCTCGTTGGCTCATGTACAGTGCCTTGGCGGCGTCGCTTCTACTCGCGGTCATGTTTGGAAGTTTGTGGTACGTACAACGGGGTGAGTTCATAGCCTTCACAAAACAGAATCAGCTATCGCCAGCTAAGACTGAGAGGGAAGGTGATCCCAATACATCGCGGCTCGTCGAGTCGGTGCCCGTTGTTCCCCTATCGGATGCTGAATTAGCAAAAACCCAGGCAGAGTTTTTGGCCCAAGGTCGGATGTGGGAATTGCGGAATTTGGTGTTGTCGAAAGGGGTCGAGGCTTTGCCGGGTTATAAGGAAGCGGACGGCCCGCGTTCGATTGCTCCGTCAATCCGGCGGTTTTCGCCCGATCTGTTTTGATTTTGAGACCGTACTTTGCTGGTTTTGTG
>JAYUFG010000522.1:0-23961 GCA_043738845.1 Planctomycetaceae bacterium | reverse complement strand
GCCTGCTGAATTTCGCCGCGTGAACGACATCGCCTTCAGTGGCGACGGCGAGCCGACGACGTATAAAAACTTCGACGAGATTATTACCCGTTGTGCGGAATTGAAAGTTCGCCACGGCCTCGCGGAAATGAAGATGGTTTTGATTAGCAATGCGAGCATGTTCCATCGGGAGCATGTGCGGCGGGGACTGGAAATCCTCGACGCTCATCGGGGTGAGATTTGGGCCAAGCTCGAGTCGGGCACCGACGAGTACTATCACCTTGTCGAGCGGACGCCGATTCCGTTTCGCCAGATTTTGGACAACATCATAGCGGCCGCGACGATTCGGCCACTGGTTATTCAGTCGCTCTTCATGCGGATTCAAGGCAACCCGCCGTCACTCGCCGAACAAGAAGCATTTTGTGACCGCTTGAACGAGATCACAAGGGCAGGCGGAGCGTTGAAACTCGTGCAGATTTATACCATTGCGCGACGACCAGCGGAGAGTTTTGTCGCACCTCTCAGTGATTTTGAAGTTGACGCGTTGGCAGAATTGGTACGACAGCGAACGAAATTAAACGTCGCAGTCTTCTACGGCGTTGAAACAAAATAAATGGCAGCCACCACCGAAAAGTCGTTGTGAGACATCGGACGGTTGTGAATGAATTTGGAAATTCGTCAATCGAATGTTGAAGGGTCTACTATGCGGACTATTATTACGCGACACCCGTATGTTCACGAATGGAGGTGAAGTTTCCCGTACGCCCGGTCCGGACAACGGACCCTACGGCTTAATGCTGATTCACCATCACGCCCGGCAGCCACGTGCAAAGGTAGTACGCTCGCGGGGCGGTTAAGTCGAGGAGGGCGGCGAGATTGATGTTCGCCGAGGGGATCCGCGATTCAACACTGCCACCGAGCAGGCTTTCGGCCAAGCTGGCGGGGCGCGTGTAGGACACTGCGCGAGTTTTCTTTTTGTCGAGCTTAGCCAGTTCAATTGCCCGATCAATCGCGTCCTCGATAAAACCTTGTCGATCAACAAGGCCGTTCTTCAATGCCTGATTGGATGTGAAAATTTGGCCCGTCGCGACCTCCGTAATTTGGGCGTCGGTCAGTTTGGGACGACCGCTTTTAACGATGTCTTTGAACCCGGCGAAGCAATCGTCCACCAACTCTTGCAGGATTTTGCGTTCCTTTTCTTGCATCTCGGGCGACAGCTTGTGCGTGGGGCTGCCCATTTGCTTGAGGGGATGGCTCACAATCGAATCGTCCTTGACGCTGTACTTTTCCATCAGTTCCGACACGTCATAGTGAGGAATAATCACGCCGATGGAACCCGTCCAAGTCGTTGGTTCGGCATAAATCGTGTTGGGTTCATGGCCCACCGCCATCGCGATATAATAACCGCCGCTGGCCGCGATTCCGCCCATGCTGACAACGATCGGGATTTTTTTCTCCTCGGCAAGTTTTTGAAGCTGATGATAGATATAGTGACTTCCGGTCACGGTTCCGCCCGGCGAGTCGACCCGCACGACGATGGCCTTGACGTCGTTGTCGTTCCGCACGCGATCAATTTGCCACTTGACGAAACCGTCGGCGTGCATGATCGTCCCTTGAACGTCGATAATCGCGACCTTGTCGGTGCCGTCGGCGGCCAGGGAGTGCAGGTGTTCTTGAATCTCAGGACTGGTTTGAATGTAACTTTGATAGGCTTTTTGAACGCCGAAGAGCGATATCAGCGTCAATCCGAACGCGATCCAGCCCAGTTTCCAAAACCACATCGCCGGACGGCGATGTTCGAGAACGAGGCGGACCGGTTCGCCTGCCGGTGCGATGACTTGAATGGGTTGCGGAGGAAAATTGGCCGGGATGCCGCTGGCGGGAACATTGGGAGAAGAATCGGTGGACATAAGAATTGCTCCAATATGGTTTGGTTGAGGGTTGTGTTTGGCGTTGGGTATCGAAGGAGAGTAACTTTCGCTTAGCCTAACGCTCGTCCGCCGGTTGTGTCAAAGCCATTGCCGTTGTGCGACGGCGGACGAGGCGGCAAAATAGTAGGTGCTGTAAAGCCGCAACACACGGGAAATCGAGTTTCACTTTTCCATGAACTATTTCGCTCACGGTCGCCGGTTTCTCGACGATCCCTACTTTCTGGCTGGGACGGCGGTTCCCGATTGGCTGAGCGTGGTCGATCGCGGGGTGCGATCGCGGGCAAAACATGCGGACGCTTTGATCGACGATTCAGATGCTTTGATTGCTCGGGTGGCGCAGGGGATCGTGCAACATCATCGGGATGACGAGTGGTTTCATAAAACAAGGGCGTTTGCCGAGTTATCGCTGTCGCTGACGGTGAAAATTCGCGAGTCGATGGCGGCGGACCACGGTTTTCGACCCAGTTTTTTGGGCCATATTTTGGTGGAATTACTGCTGGATGCGGTCCTCATCGAGCGGGACCAGGAGGCTCTGCACCACTATTATCGGGCGATGAAACAGGCCGATCCGGCCGTCGTGGAGCTGGCGGTCAATCGCATCTCCCCACATGCGACCGACAAAATTAACCTCTTTTTGCCCCGATTTTGTCAGGAGCGGTTCTTGTGGGATTACGCCGAGGATGGCAAACTAACAGGGCGGCTGAATCAGGTTCTCCGTCGCGTTGGGCTTTCGCCGTTGACGAGTGAGTTTGAGCAGATATTGCCGGACGCTCGCCGGGCGGTTTGCGAACGGGCGGATGAATTGATGACGGAGTAACGTCGGCGGAGAACAAACAGAACGAATTCGGTCGTGGACGACCGGGCTAAGCAATTGAACAGTAAATCATCACTCATTAGAGACACTACCATGAAATACGGCATGAACTTGCTCCTGTGGACCGACACCCTGCACGACGGGATGCTGCCCGTTTTAGAAAAGCTCAAGAAGCTGGGTTACGACGGCGTCGAGTTGCCCGTCTTTGAACTGAATGTCGAAAAGTACGCCCAATGGGGAAAGCATCTGAAGGACTTAGGGCTGGAATGCACAGGCGTGACGGTGCGGACGGCGGGCGACAACCCGATCAGCCCCGACGCGGCCATTCGTGCGAAAGGGATCGAGGCAACCAAGCTCGCACTCGATTGCTGTGCAGCGGCGGGCGTACAAACGCTCGTTGGGCCGTATCATTCCGCCCTGGGCGAGTTCAGCGGCTCGGGAGCGACAGCCGACGAGTGGAAATGGGGCGTCGAAAGTATGCAGCACGTGGCCGAACACGCCAAGAAAGTCGGCGTGATGTTGGGCGTTGAGTATCTCAATCGTTTTGAGACGTACCTGCTCAATTGTGTCGCCGACACGGTGCGATTCGTGAAGGAAGTGAACAATCCGTCGTGCCGGATGATGTACGACACGTTCCACGCCAATATCGAGGAGAAAGACCCGATCCAGGCGATCCACGACGCGGCCAAGTACATGTGCCACGTTCATATCTCGGAAAACGACCGCAGCACGCCGGGTGCGGGGAATATCCCTTGGAAGAAAACATTCGCCGCATTAAAAGAAGTGAAGTATCAGGGCTGGATCGTGGTCGAGGCGTTTGGCCTGTCATTGCCCGCCTTAGTTGCGGCAACGAAAATCTGGCGCAGGATGTATGAGAGCGAAGAGCAATTGGCGAAGGATTCGCTGGCCTTCATGAAGAAGATGACGGGGTAGGGGGAAAGGGGAAACGCAAAATGAGAAATGGCGTCAAAGTTTTGCGTAAAGCAATGTTTTTTACCAAGCCGACGCCTTGACGTCGAAAGTAGTGGCGTAGAGCATCAACCAATCTAGCATTTGCGATTGTTTCGCGACGAAATATACGAAACGACAAAAAGGACTTTGCCATGCGTTCTCTACGTTCTCAAATTTGCCGGTGTGGTTGGGCGTTCTTCGTGATTTGCTGTTGTGCGAACTACTCCGCCACAGCAATCTCTGCCGAAGAAAAATCGCCGGGCTTAGAGCCGTTTAGCCCGCCGACACTGGCGGAACTTGATGCCAAGGCCGAGTGGGTTACTCGCGACGAGATCGTGGACGGGATGGCCCGCTTGCGAAAATCGCAAAGTGCGGCAAAGCCGCCTGTCACCCTCGCAGAGGGTCTCAAGCTCAAGAACGACTCGAAGGACAACAACGCTAAAATTCTTGGTTCGCTCGGCCGCTTGCCGAGTGCCGAATCGGAAGTAAATTGGGACGCAACGCTCAATCGGCTCATTACCGCCGATGTGAAGAGCACGAACCCGATCATGCTGAATTCAACGTATGAGTTCAACGTAATCGGATTGACATCCACGGAACTATTTGGTTTCGACTGGGATATGAACCACTTTGCCGCGTCCGAGACTGTTAAGTCCTGGCACACGAGCAAGGACCGCACGATTGATAAGGTGGTGTTGCGGGACGATTGGACATGGTCCGATGGAAAGCCGGTCACTGCCTATGATATCGAGTTCTCGTTTCAAACGATCATGAACCCCAAGGTCGAAGTACCGTCCGTTCGCTCACAGACCGACCAACTTCGCTGGGTGAAAGCCTACGACGATCACACGCTCGTGTTCTTTCACAAGAAGTCGCTTGTCACGAACATTCTCAGCGTGAACTTTCCGATCATTCCGAAGCATATTTACGCCAAGTTGATTGAAAAACTCGCCGCCGACAAAGTCACATGGAAAGACGTTGAGCAAGAGCCCGAGTATGAAAAGTACGACGCCAATCCGGTTTGTTGTGGGGCCTATACGATTACGAGCCGTGTGCGACGACAACAAATTGTTCTCACCCGGCGTGAAAGCTACTACATGCACAACGGCAAGCAGGTTCGCGACAAGCCGTATTACAAGGATATTCGGTTTCGCGTGATTGAAGACCCGAACACGGCCCTACTGGCCTTGAAAACGGGCAAAGTTGACGAGTTGGAACTCAACGCCGAGCAGTGGAACAATCAGACGAACGACGCCGAGTTTTACGGGAAAAACACGAAAGCCACTGGCACGGAGTGGGTCTATTTCTACTTTGGCTGGAATTGTCGCAGCAAGTTTTTTAACGATGTTCGCGTGCGCGAGGCAATGTCCTACGCCTTTGATCATGCCGAGTTAAATCGTATGACCTACAAATTATACGAACCATGTAGCGGGATATTTCACCCCGGTTCATGGATGTATCCAAAAGATGCCAAACCGCCCTACAAACAAAATATCAAGAAAGCGACTGAGCTTCTCGACGCGGCCGATTGGAAGGACCACGACGGAGATGGTTTCCGAGATAAGAAAATCGACGGCGAAACCGTCAAATTTGAATTCACGGTTTTGTGTTCCAATGTGCCCGAACGGATCAATGCCTGTAAATTATTGCGGCAGAACCTAAAAAAGATCGGCATCGAATGCAATGTTAAGCCGCTCGAGTTCACCGTTCTCACGCAACTCGAAATTGAGCATAAATTCGACGCTTACATGGGTGGTTGGGGGACAGGAACCGATCCCGACACGACCGAAAACCTCTGGACCGCCAAGGCGATCAAGGAGGGCCGCAACTTTGTCTGCTACGACAATCCGGAAATTGATAAGTTGTACGAGCAAGGAAAGTTGGAGTTCGACCCTATTAAGCGGGCAGTGATTTACGCGAAAATTCATTCCACGATTTACGAAGATCAGCCTTGTACATTCCTCTATTATCGCAATGCGTTTTTTGGTTTTAACAAAAATGTCCGGGGTTATAAATTCAGTCCGCGGGGGCCTTACGATTACAGCCCCGGCGTTTATAGTTTGTGGTCGCCCGTTCCGTAGTCTGTACTCGCTGGGTTGGGTCGCACTTCGTGTTCTTTGAGACTTGTCGTCATGCTGAGCTATATTGTTCGACGTCTCTTGATCGGCCTGTTGACGCTGTGGTTGATTACGTTCCTGGTTTATGGACTTATCCGAAACATGCCGGGTGATCCAACTGTCGCCGCTAAAGGGGGCGAGGATCCCAGCCAGAGAAGCAGTGAAGCGCGTGAACAAAAACAACGTGAGTTCTATCACCTCGATAAAGACTGGTATATCGCTTATTGGTTGTGGTTGTGGAGTCCTTTGACGGGTGATCTGGGCCATTCCAATATCCAGCATTGCAGCGTTGCGTCGGCCATCGGCGAGCGAATCGGTCCGACGTTAATGCTCAGCGTGACGTCGTTGGTCTTGGCGTACTTTCTCTCGATTCCACTGGGACTGTATTCGGCGGCCCGCAGTGGAAAAGGGGACGAGCGGACGATGAGTACATTGCTCTACATGTTCTACTCGTTGCCTGTCTTTGTGGCCGCGTTGTGGCTGCAAACCTTTTTCACGTTAAAAATGAGCGGGACGATCTTCGAACTTCCCTTGTTTGGAATGCAGGACGATAGCTTCGCAAGTATGACTTTCATGGAGCAGGTGTGGGATCGTTTTAAGCACTTGGTTTTGCCAGTGTTCTGCTTTACCTACGGAACGATCGCCTATGAATCGCGATTCATTCGCGCCAATCTGCATGAAGTTTTGCGACAAGATTTTATTCGCACGGCCAAGGCCAAGGGAGTTAGCCCCCGCCGGATACTCGTGCATCATGCGTTTCGAAATACGCTCATTCCGTTCATCACCTTGATCGGCCTGACGCTCCCTTCACTACTGAGCGGCGCGGTCATTTTGGAAAAGATATTTTCGTGGCCGGGAATGGGCCGTTTGTTGTATGAATCGATCACCGCTCGCGATTATCCCATCATCATGGGGCTGACGTTACTGTTTAGCGTAATGACCTTGATCTCTCAACTCTTGGCCGACATTCTCTATGCCCTCGCCGATCCGCGAGTAAGTTACAGCTAAGGCTCCTGTAGGTCAGGTACCCCGTACCTGACGGAATATGGTTCTTGTTCGACTTAAAAAGTTCTATGAGTTGCGATGTCGATTTCATTTAGTCCGGTGCGAGACATCTAGCCTACGAAGAAGTGACCAAGAGGTTAAATGACAACAACGCAACCTACTTTGAGCAAACCTAGCAAATCGCCCGGCTATTGGCGGGAAACTTGGCGGCGTTTTCGTCGGCGGAAATTGGCGATGGGTGCGTTGTGTTTTGTGTTTGGTTTGACGTTTGTCGCCGTGTTCGCACCCGCCATCGTCGGGTCCAAGCCGATCTATTGTCGATATAAAGGCTCGAACTATTTTCCGGCCTTCGACTATTTCAGTTCGTCCTGGAATTATCCAATTTTTCAGGATGACCAACTCGACAATTTTGGTCCGATTGAGCTTAAAGACAAAGACCCCGACAGTTGGGGAATCTGGCCGATCATCTATCAAGACCCGGCTCGAGCGATCCTTGAAAATGAGTGGCCGGGGCAGCCGGAAAACGACCGCGGAACGGATGGAAGTCCCAGTCGATACAGCTTGTTTGGGACGACAACCATTGGTCTCGACGTGTTTGCCCAAATGGTCCACGGCACGCGGATTTCCTTGCTTGTGGGATTTTTATCGACGGGAATTGCCGCGTTGATTGGGATTCCGCTCGGTGCTTTGGCGGGATTCTTTCGCGGCTGGATTGATATCGTGATCAGTCGCTTGATTGAGGTCGTGCTGTGCATCCCGACGCTCGTCTTAATTTTGGCTTTGGTCGCCATCATCGAAAAACCGACGATCTGGCACATTATGGCGATTATTGGCTTTACGTCGTGGACCAGTATTGCGCGGCTCACACGGGCGGAGTTTTTGAGACTCCGGGAGAGTGAGTTTGTGACCGCCGCTCGTGCGCTCGGCGTCGGTCAAACGCGGATTATGTTTCGGCACATCTTGCCGAATGCGCTCGCTCCCGTTCTGGTCCCGATTACATTTGGAATCTCGTCGGCGATATTGATCGAGAGTGCGTTAAGCGTCCTCGGCATTGTGACCTCGCCCGACACGCCGAGTTGGGGAACCCTCCTGAACGAAGGCAGCTCCAACTTTCAGACCATGTGGTGGATGATCGTCTTTCCCGGCTTGGCGATTTTTCTTAGCGTCTTGGCCTACAACATCATCGGCGAAGGGTTGCAAGAAGCGACCGATCCCCGTTTGCGTGAGGCGGGCAAGTGATGAATCGATTAAAACGACAGGTTGTCGTTGTAGGTCAGGCCTGTGGCCTGACAAATGTTGTTGTTGTCGTCGGTTGATTGAATGATTGAATGATTGTCAGGCCATAGGCCTGACCTACGGATTTGAATACACGAATGAACCCGCCCCTCCTCACCATCGACCGATTGCAAACGCACTTCTACACGGAAGCGGGCGTGGTGAAGGCTGTCGAGGATGTTTCGTTGACGATTCCCAAAGGGAAGACTCTCGGACTCGTCGGCGAAAGTGGTTGCGGCAAAAGTGTGACGGCAATGTCCGTTCTGAGAATCGTTGCACCGCCGGGGAAAATCGCGGGTGGCCAAATCATGTTTCATGAAAACGGCAAAGCGACCAATTTGGCGAACTTGCCAGAACCGGAAATGCGAAAGGTTCGCGGTGCCAAAATCGC
Source organism: Planctomycetaceae bacterium (assembly GCA_043738845.1). GTDB lineage: Bacteria > Planctomycetota > Planctomycetia > Pirellulales > DASRSE01 > DASRSE01. The sequence goes on along the minus strand of JAYUFG010000522.1, from coordinate 15,498 downwards.
GATGATCTTTCAGGAGCCGATGACATCGCTCAATCCGGTCTTCACGATCGGTGCCCAAATCATCGAGGCAATTATGCTCCATCAAAACGTCGATAAAAAAGTGGCCCGACAAAGAGCCATCGACATGCTGCGACGGGTGAAAATTCCTGAAGCCGAACGGCGGGTCGATGCGTATCCCCATCAGTTCTCGGGCGGAATGCGGCAACGGGTAATGATCGCGATGGCCTTGTCGTGCAATCCGCAACTCCTCATTGCCGATGAGCCGACGACTGCTCTCGACGTAACGATTCAAGCCCAGATTCTCGATCTGCTGCGAGAGTTGCAGCAAACGAACGGGATGTCGATTTTGATCATCACGCACGACCTGGGCGTGATTGCCGAGATGGCTGATGACGTCGCCGTGATGTACGCCTCGAAAGTGGTCGAGTATGCTCCGGTCAAGGAACTGTTCGCTAACCCGCTGCATCCGTACACACTGGGACTGTTTCAAGCTCGACCGGAGCCGGGTAAACCGAAATCGGAAAAACTGACGACGATTTCGGGCATGGTCCCCAGCCCGTTGCATTTTCCCGCCGGTTGCAAGTTTCATCCGCGCTGTCCGTACTCTCAGTTGCCCCGTTGCTCGACGGAAGAACCGCCGTTGCGGGAAATTAAACCGGGGCACTGGGTCCGCTGTCACTTTGCAGGGGAGTTGAAGCCGAAATAAAATCGTTGGAAGTTCTTATTCTGGCTTCTGTCATTTTTTCAATCACGCCGAAATTACCATGCCGCTTGGGATCCGCCCGACCAACGATTTTGCCTTCAAGCGGACATTTGGCACGCCTGAGAATCGTCTCGCGCTCATTAGTTTGCTCAACGCGATTCTCAATAAGGCCTCGCCGATTGTCGAGGTGACGCTGTTGAACCCCTACAATCTCCAGGATTTTCAGGACGACAAACTGTCGATTCTCGACATCAAGGCGACCGATCAAAACGGCGCGATCTACAACATCGAAATGCAACTGTCGAGCCATGTGGGGCTAATTCAACGGCTCGTCTTTTACGGCTGCGAACTTTACGCCGATCAACTAAAGGTCGGCGATGGCTACCGCGGCGCGAATCCGGTCTTTTCGATCTGCATTGTGGATGGACACATTTGGCCCGACTCGACGAAGGTTCATCATGCGTTTCGCTTCACGGATGCGGAATCGGGCCGAGTTTTGCCGGAAACGGTCGAGATTCACACGCTCGAACTGACACGGTATAATATGACGGAGGCGGACTTGAAGACCGCCTCGCTGCTCGAATGCTGGCTGTATTGGTTTCTGCACGCGCACGAGTATGAAGCCGATGTGTTGCGAAAACTGTTTCCGCAACCACCGATCCGGCAAGCGACCGACACGATTGCAACCATCGCGGAAATGACGGAGGACAAAACGATGTACGACGCACGGGAAAAAGAAAAACGAGACCGAATTTGGCTGGCGAATATCGCCCGAGACGAAGCCATTGATGCTCGCGATCAGGGCCTGCGCGAAGGGCGGCTTGAAGGCAAGCTTGAAGGCGAGATCAAATTGATTCGCACGCTGCAAGGGCTGCTCGGACCCGATACCACCAAAGAAGCCGAACTGCGTGCATTAACATTGCCACAGCTTGAAGCACTGACCACCGAATTGCAAGAAAAGCTCCGCAACCGAAGGACACCGTAACGGTCGTTTCTGTCTCAGGAACGGGCGAGAAACTGTATCCTATAATCCTCCCACATGTCCGAAAATCTCCTCGAAGTTCGCAATCTGATTAAACACTTTCCGATCAAGCGGGGTGTTTTTTCGCGCACCGTCGGACAGGTGCAAGCTGTTGATGACATTTCGTTTTTCATTCGCCGGGGAGAAACGCTTGGCCTCGTCGGCGAAAGTGGTTGCGGTAAAACGACCGCCGGTCGGGCATTGCTGCGACTGATCGAGCCGACTAGTGGGTCGATTCGATACGACGGTCGCGACACGACCAAGCTGCATGGTCAGGAACTTCGCGACCTTCGCCGAGATATGCAAATCGTTTTTCAAGACCCCTATGGCTCGCTCAATCCGCGCATGACCGTTCGCAGCATCGTGGAGGAAGGTTTGATCGTCCACCGGCGGGGTAACAAGGCCGAACGGCTGGAACTGGTCCGCAACACGCTCGAACGAGTCGGTCTCGATCCCACCTATATCGGCCGTTATCCGCATGAATTTTCCGGTGGGCAACGACAACGGATCGGTATCGCCCGGGCATTGGCTCTCAGTCCGAAATTTATGGTCCTCGACGAGCCGATCTCTGCACTGGATGTTTCGATTCAGTCGCAGATTATCAATTTGCTCGTCGAACTGAAGAAGGAGTTTCAGCTTACTTATCTGTTCATTTCGCATGATCTGTCAGTCGTCGAGTACATTTCGGATCGGGTGGCCGTGATGTACCTGGGCGAAATTGTTGAAACGGCAGCGAGCGAGGTGCTGTACAAAACCCCGCTGCATCCGTACACGCATGTTTTGCTCTCGTCAATTCCGTCAGTTGATCCGGCGAAGAAACGAAAGCGAATTATCCTGTCGGGCGACGTCCCCAGCCCGATCAATCCGCCGTCGGGTTGTCGGCTCCATCCCCGCTGCCCCATCGCGCAGGACATCTGTAAGACGCATGTCCCTCGCGAGATTGACCTAGCCGGACAAAAAGTTCGTTGCCACGTTGTCGAGCAAGAACTGGCGGCAGGCAGCACCGACCGGGCCGCCATCAGCCAGAAAATACAGCAGTCGCTCGCCTCCGCACAGAATCAACAGAAGAGCCAATCCAGCGAAATCAAATAAACACGCGGCCGTTCGTTCCGGTGGTGCGGATATTGCCGATGCCAATAAATTTCGCCACCTTCAATTTGGCATCCCATCGCTTCGCTTAGATTGTGTGGGCGTTCTTTAGGGATTCGAGAGGGCTTTCACTTCGCGATCTAGAACGACCGTGGCCGAAACACCATTTTCACCGCTAAAAAAGTGGGTGTACCAGGCGTTGGCTTGACCATTTACTACGACCGAGACGGAAACGGTTTTCGAGGTGTAAGTGAGCGGGCTTGGAGAAATCGAAATAGTGGCGTTGGTGATTCCAACCGCCGCCAGCGCATTTGTGGCCGCCGCCTGCGCACTGCTGGCGGTGGAATCGAGCGTCAAGCCAGCCCGCGCTCCTTCAAACGCGGCCTGTCGCACGGCGTGTTGAATTTGCAAGACGCGACAGAACTCGATGATGGCGAACATCGTTGTCAATAGGATCGGTACACAAAGAGCAAATTCCACGACCGCCGCACCGCGGCGATATCGACGATTTCGACATTGCATAAAAACCCTAATTAACGAGAACTGCCGGAAGGCTATCCGCGATCATTTGAAAAGCTGTGGAAAGTTGTGCTGCGCTGGGGGCGTTGAAATACATACCGTTTCCTTGTTGCGCCGCGCCCTGCATTGCCGTCTTCGCCGCGCCGGATTGTGCTTCCGCACCAAAGGTTATCGCATGGGTCACAATTTGCGAGGTTTGAACGTAGTCCAGCGCAATCCCGGGGATGTCCAGATTGCCGGTGGTGGCCACGCCGTCGGTCAGCAATATGATCGTCCGATTGGACGTGGCCCGCGCTCGCGGTCCCGTCAACTCACCCTGCGCAAGGGCCAGTCCCGCAGAGATATTCGTATCCCCCAGGAGCGGGTTCTGACCATAGGCGTTCATAGCGGGAGCGATTTGGTTAAAATTCGACGTCAAAGTGACGTCCACTTGGGCTTGTGTCGCAGAGTAATTACCGAGGGTGAAATTCTCTGAATAGGTGACGAGTGAAAGATGCACGTCGATGTTTCGAGACTGTAGCACGCCGATGAAATTGTTGACGGCGGTCGTGAGTGCTGCCCAGCGACTAAGGGTCGGACTGGGCGTGGAGAAATAGTTCTGGATGAGGACTCCCGGCCGGTCCGCCGGATAAGTAAATTCATCTGCGCTTAAATCAAAGGCCATGGACGCCGACCGATCAAGGACAAGACAAATGTCGTGGCTAATCCGCGTCGCCGTGGAGCTTTGGGCTGTAGTAAAGACATTTTTTGGCATCATCGACCCGACGAACATTGGTCGGCTCACATTGCCCGTCACGCGCACACTGTTGAGTGGATTCGTGCCAGCCGTGAAGACATAAACTCCACTGCCATTCTTCGTCGAATTGCCATATACGAAGCTGCCTGCGCTCAGATTCAGCGGCTGTCCTCCGACGAGATTGCTGTTCGACACCGATTGTCCCAAGTAAGTTGCCGTGGATTGACTTTGGGTTGCACCCAATTGGACCAGTGCGGCCTTCGCTGCTGAATCGCAGGCGATCCGCAACTCCGCGCGGATCATTTCCATGCTGGCAACGTTCAACGCGAAAACGGCCAGCATAACCATCAGAGGAATGGCGATTGCGACCAAGATCACGATGGATCCTCGCCGAGCGCGCGGCACAGCATGAAACAACTTGCTGCTCGGCACTCGGGAAAAATTTAGGCTACTCACGAGAAGACCCCACTATTCGACAATCAAAGTCACCTTGGCTGAAATGTTCGCCAAATTGTGCAACACAAACGACGTCACGGCGTTTTGACTTAAGGGAGCCGTCACGGTCACCGTCACGGGCGTTAATGGAGTGACCGCCGTAAGATCGCTGGGCTGAATGCTCACGGTGGCACCTTGAATGCTCAGTTGCGTCAAGATTGTTTGGCAATAGTCCGTGACTTGCCCGCTGGTGGCAGCCACCGCGCTGGAAGTTGTCGGCCGGGTCGCCAACCGAGCCGCCTCATACGCCGCAGACAGCATCCGCGTGCGTACAAATATCGCGTTACAGGCTTCGAGCATTCCGAGTGCCGTGACAAGGATCAGCGGCATACATAGTGCGAGTTCCACCGTCGCCACGCCGCAACGACGACGTCCCGTTGCGGCACGATGTCGTTGCAACTGCGGCCGCAGCAGAGACAATCGACGGTTGTGGTTTGTGGTTGGCATTTATCAAATCTCAAACGGATTCGTTCGTTGGCACCCGACGTTTTAGGGGCGTTTCAAATTCGGGGCAGGCATCGACTTGGTCATTACTTCGGCAAACTGCTCGCGTCGCGCAGGGCGGCCGCATTCAGTGGTCCAATATCGACGACGAACATCAAGTCGTTACAGTCCTTGTCGCCACCATTCAAGAGGTCTTCGAATCCGATGATGATGTATTGGCTGTTGTCCGGGAAAAACGCGATCATATGCTGGAAGTTGTCGACATTGTTACTGGCTCCGTTGTAAAAGATATTGCTAGCGGTTCCGTTGTTTTGAATATTGGAATAGATGAAAAACGCCAACTGCTGGCCCGCATTGACGGTCGGCAGTTGAACGAAATCACCCGGCAATACCGGATAGGTAGTCGAGCGCGTGGTCGCGCCATTCCAGTGACAGTTCGGAAAAATCGTGAAGGTATTACCTGTCAGGTTTTGGGACGTTGGCGTGCTGACGGTCGCAATGGTGGCCCCCAAGCCATCCTTATAACCTGCGTATCCGTAAATGAAGTAAACCCGAGGAGTATAGTCGAACCAAAAGTACAACCGTGTGGGGTCCAATTGATTGAGTCCGGCTCCTGTGAAGAGTACGCCCTCTTTGACTTTGGACGTGATGATGTTTTTGTAGTTTGTCTGATTGGCCGCGTAGGACTGTGACTGGGTGTCGGATCCAGCCAGATAAACCTTCCCAATTGCTGGCACGTTGTTCGGCAAGAGCGATATTTGGATCGGTGAAATTGTTTGTGCGACGGCGGTGTCGATCAAGCCTGTCGAAAGCAGGACTCCCAAGAGTGACGGAATAAGCTGCGATTTCATGGTTGCATCCTCTTTGAATGGGGAGGGACACGATCGCGAACGCGAAGGTGTCAATCAAGCAATGTCAAGAATGTGAAGATAAGAAATTCGAGGGAAGGCCTTGCGTCGCGCCCATCCGAGAATAGGGATGGAATTGACGGTCTCATGGGCAGTGAAGCAGATCGTACTTAACGGCCAATGTTATCCTCCAACTTGAAACTTATGTCAGTTTCGTCTTTAGTCAAATTGGAAACGGAAATAATCTTTTGCCGGTCGGTTGCCGTTTCGTAACTGGCGGAAATTGGTTATATTGAGAGCTAATTGAGGCGTTTTTGCCTCATTCTCATTCCACGTTTTGGGCTTCACGCCCGGCACGTCGCCACCGCGCGATGTCTTTGAAATGCGAAATGACAAGCTGCGTCGGCAAATTGCCTTCGAGGCCGCCCGGCTCATGTATGCTCGGCAAGAGTCCGAATACTTTCGAGCGAAGCAAAAAGCGGCCAAACGTCTCTGCCAGGGTTGGGTCAAACCGAGCGACCTCCCCAGCAATCGCGAAATTCGCGATCAGATTCAAGTGCTGGCTCGCACGCACGAAGGCAAAAGCCGCCTGACCAATCTGCGCGAAATGCGGGTCGAAGCCCTCCGCATGATGCGACTGTTGCGACAATTTCGGCCCCGCTTGATCGGCAGCACGTTGACCGGTCATGTCCGTCATGGGTCGGATATTGACCTGCACGTCTTCTCCGACAGTGTCGATGCGATCACCGCCGTACTCGATAATGAAGGGATCGGATATGAAGTGCAGCGCAAGCTCGTTCGCAAGGATGGCGAGGAGCGAACGTACACGCACATTCATATCCCGGAGCGATTTACATTGGAACTCACGATGTACGCGACTGATCTGGCGCACTTCGTCTTTAAGAGTTCCATCACAGGAAAGGCAATCGAACGAGTGAGTATCGCCGAACTGGAACAGTTCTTGGTTGCCGAGTATCCGAACATCGACCTGGACGAGTCGCTGTTGGAGGCCGAGAGTAAGGTTGATCGCTTCCAAATTTATCAGATGCTGCTACTGCCGCTGGAAAATGTCAAGCCGAATCCGGCCTATCATCCGGAGGGCGACGTTCTGTTTCATTCGCTGCAAGTTTTCGATCTGGCCAAGGACGAGCGGCCCTATGATGAGGAGTTTTTGCTGGCGGCACTGTTGCATGACGTGGGCAAAGGGATTGATCCTTACGATCATGTCACGGCGGGACTCGACGCGGTGTGGGAGTTCATCACGCCCCGGACAGCTTGGTTGATTGAACATCACATGGAAGCGCACGGATTACACGACGGAACTATCGGTGCGCGACATCGCCACCGACTTGAATCGCACGAGGATTACGAAGACCTGGTCCTGCTCGGTTCATGTGACCGGCGAGGACGGCAAAAGGGGATCGAAGTTTCCAACCTAGAAGAAGCGATTGAGTTTTTGCGTGAGCTGGCGAAAACCTGTGGAGAGTGAACCTTTTCGTGCGGCGGAAATCTCATTGCGTGATAACTCGACCCGTTCCAACACCGGAAAACCTTGCCATCTCCGCCGTTTCGGACGACTCGACTTTGGCGGCGAAAAGTGTAAAATGTCAGTGTCGAAAAAGAATCTCACCCAGGAGTGTTTCCGTTGTCCACGCTTCCCATTCCCACCGCCCAGTCGGCGGCGTCATCTCCCACCGGTTTGCAATTGGCCCTGGCTGCGGCCCAGATTGCGGCCGACAATCGTGGTCAAGACGTCCTGGTTCTCGACCTGCGCGAATTGACTCCCGTCTTTGATTACTTCGTGATTGCCACCGGCAGCAGTAAGCGGCAACTGCACGCGATTAGCGAGGAAATCGACCGCGTATTTGAAACCGAGATGGGACAGCGACGAATTGGCATCGAAGGCTACACCGAAGGTCGTTGGCTATTGCTCGACTACGGCGATATCGTGGTCCACATTTTCGATCCGGAGGCCCGCGAGTATTACTCGCTGGAACAACTGTGGGGCGACGCGAAGAAAATCGAGTTGCCCGCTCAGCCATAGGGAACCGCCCGATCAAAAGCTTTCATGACGCAGATTCTCCTGCGTGCAATTGCGTTTTGCTCCCCCACTTATGTTTCGGGTAGGTGTCAGTAACGGCCGCGCGGAGCATTTCTGTTTGGTTGGTAGCAATCAATTTGGCCTAATCGCGGGCTTTGCCAGCTTGCCTAAACCTGCCGAATTGTCACGTATTCGGCGACCGAACCGGCACCGTCGGATTAAACCTTTATTTCGTCAAGGTTTAACATCATGCTGCCGATACTTGAAGATGCGGGATGGCAGAAGTTGCGTACAAAAATCCCCAGAGAACATTTGCCTCACGAATGCAACAAGGACGTTGCCATGCTCGTCATCATCAGTGATTTGCACCTAACCGATGGATCGGGCGGGGCGTCGATTCCCACTGGAGCGTTTCAGCTTTTCGCCGAACGGCTGCGCGATCTGGCAATCAGTGCTTCCTTTCGGTCCGACGGCGACTATCGACCCATCGACGGGATCGACCTGCTGCTACTCGGTGACATCATCGACGTGATCCGTTCCGCCAAGTGGCTCGGTTCCGACGTTCGTCCTTGGTCCGGTGTGCAAAATGCTGGCTTGGCCCAACTTGTTGGACAAATCACCGCCGACATTCTCGCCCACAACGAGCCGGGCGTGCAAGTCCTGCGCGGCCTCGCGACCCAAAATATCCTGCGCATTCCGCCCGCCAATCGAATGGGTCAGCCCGTCTATCAGGCCGAAGGCCAAACGGTCCCCGTGCGAATTCATTATCTGGTCGGCAATCACGATTGGTTCCTGCATGTTCCTGGTCGCAATTTCGACGCGGTCCGAACGATGGTCACGCAAAAGCTCGGCTTGAACAATCGACCCGACGTTCCTTTTCCACATGACCCGAACGAGAGCGACGTGATCCTCGACGTCCTCCGGCGGCACAAGGTCTTCGCTCGACATGGCGATATTTTCGACCCGATCAATTATGAAGGGGACCGCTGTGCGAGCAGTCTGGGCGACGCAATCGTGATCGAACTGCTCAATCGCTTTCCGGTCGAGGTGGAAAAAGAGTTGGGCAATGAACTGCCCGACGCTCTGCTCGCCGGATTGCGTGAACTCGACAACGTGCGGCCGACGCTGCTTGCTCCCGTTTGGATCGACGGATTGTTGGAGCGGACCTGTTCGCTCCCGGCTGCGAGGAAAGAGGTCAAAGCGATTTGGGACCGTTTGGCGGATCGCTTTTTGGACCTCGATTTCGTTCGCAAGCACGATACATGGAGTCCGTTCGACGCCGTCGATGGCCTCGGTCGGGTGTTGAAGTTTAGTAAACGCCTGTCCATTGGCTGGGCCAGTTCGATTATCGAGTTGTATCAAAAACTCCGTGGCCGCGACGAATCTTCGTATTATCCCAATGCCCTGGCCGAACAAGAATTTCGCAACCGTCGGGCAAAGCACATCGTCTACGGGCACACCCACGCCGCCGAAACGATCCCGCTCGATGCAAGTTTCGCCGAAGGCTTCGTCCTGAATCAAACGTATTTCAATTCGGGTACTTGGCGTCGGGTCCATCGGGCGACCCAGTTCACCGCCGCAGAACATGAGTTCATACCTTCCGAGAACATGACCTACTTGTCATTCTTTCAGGGCGACGAGCGAGGCGGCCGGCCGTATGAAACCTGGACCGGCACGCTCGGCATCAATCCGGTCGAGCCGCGTGAATATCGGTTCGACCCGCCGCATGTGCAACCGGCGGCGGCTTCGCTCAATAACAGTGCCAACAGCAACGCCAATTCGCCTGGCACGACGACGCCCTCTTCTGCTTCTCCATCGGTCGAGACTCCTAAATCGACGATTCCCGCCCCACACTTCACACCCTCCAACGTCCCCAACGGGATCGTCCCCAAACGCCGGGTGTAGGGAAGGAATTGTGAGTAAAAAGTGGGTAAGAGGCGGTCTAACGAATCCTAGCCGGCCAAGAGCCGCTACCGACTTGTACAAGCGGCCTCTCTGCGGCGATTGTGTGTATCGCCCAATCGTCAACGGGTTGATCACGCGCAACGCAAACGGCGAGCGGGGGACGTAGTCCCCTGTTTTCGTAACCCTCTCCGTACGTGTCGTACTGGCCTGCTGCTCAATTCGCTCAGCCATGTATCAAAGCGATTTCTTTTCATGCCACACGAGTTGGCAATGCTCCTGTCCTGCCTAGCTTATGATTGCGCACCCTGCTCTCGTAAGTTTTTTGAACTTTTTTTCGAGCGTGAGCGGGCAGTTTGGTTCTGGTCAAGAATTCACGTTTTCCTCGCAGAAAACTGGCCAAATTTGACGTTTCTATGCTATCTCTGCTAGCATAGCGAAGGAGCCGTAAAACAGCGATAAGTCGCTTTGTAGTAATGACTTAAGAAAAACTTTGATCCCCTAGTTGACGGACCGGAAAAAGCGAGTACATTATCCCCTCACATACCCTATATGTTGTGGTCCGAAGGGCGTCTGCTACAATATATGGGTGTTTAGAGGTGTTTTTACCCGATTCTAAGCGTCAAAAACATTGCCCGGGCGGTCCATCCGCTCTTTTCTCTGAATTTTTGCGGCCGGAACGTCCGACTGTGGTAATGTGACGTGTACGCGGGTACACTTAATGGAAGGGATGCCCAATTTCAACCGGAAGGAGCTGTTTTATGGTTCAAGCTAATGTCGGTGTTGCGCGTAATCGGGGTTCAAAAAGTGGTGCGACCAAGCGTCCCGCCCGACCTCATCACGATGGTCTTGCCATCGATAGTCTGTTCTGCCCAGCCAACGTGGCCGACCCGTTCGACACGGTCGAATGGGATCTCCGTTCGGCCCAGATCAAGGGCGAAGGGGGCGAGTTGCTCTTCGAGCAAACCAATTGCGAAATCCCGGCGACCTGGAGCCAGTTGGCCACCAATGTCGTCGTCAGCAAATACTTCTATGGCGAAAATGGCACCCCGGAACGCGAACACAGCGTCCGCCAAATCATCCATCGCGTGAGCCGCACGATTGCCGACTGGGGCATCAAGGATGGTTATTTCTCCAGTGAAGAAGATGGCGAACATTTCTATCGTGACCTGACTTGGTTGCTGCTGCATCAGCACGGCTCGTTCAATTCGCCCGTCTGGTTTAATGTCGGCCTGTTCCATCAATACGGCGTGAAGGGTGCGGCCTGTAATTGGCGTTGGGATCCGGAAACGGATGTTGTGAGCCAGCCTGAAAATCCGTATGAATTTCCGCAAGGGTCCGCCTGCTTCATTCAAAGCGTGCAGGACAACATGGAAGACATCATGGAGCTTGCCCGCAGCGAGGCCATGTTGTTCAAGTTCGGCTCGGGCACGGGCACCGATCTTTCGACGCTCCGTTCGCATCGCGAAAAGTTGGGTGGCGGCGGAAAACCGTCTGGCCCGTTATCGTTCATGCGGGTCTACGACCAAATCGCCGCCGTTGTTAAGAGCGGTGGCAAGACTCGCCGCGCTGCGAAAATGCAGTCGCTCAAAGTCTGGCACCCCGACATCATGGAGTTCATCGAATGTAAGTCGAAGGAAGAACGCAAAGCTCGCGTGCTAATTCAGCACGGTGGGTATGAAGCGAACTTCAACGGCGAAGCGTACAGTTCAATCTTGTTCCAAAACGCGAACTTGTCGGTTCGCGTGACGGACGAATTCATGGAAGCAGTGATCGGCGACAAACCATGGCAAACCCATTGGGTGACTTCCCCAACGACTCCCGGCCCCGAGTTCAAGGCCCGAGAGATGCTCTCCAAGATGGCCGAAAGTGCGTGGCAATGTGGCGATCCAGGCGTGCAGTACGACACGACGATCAACACTTGGCACACCTGTCCCAACAGTGGCCGGATCAACGCCAGCAATCCTTGTTCGGAATATATGTTCCTGGACGATACGGCTTGCAACTTGGCCAGTATCAACCTGATGAAGTTCCGCAACACGGACGGGACGTTCGAGGTCGAACGGTTTGAAGCGGCCTGTCGGTTGTTCTTCATCGCACAGGAAATTCTGGTCGATCATGCGAGCTATCCCACCAAGCGGATCGCCGAAAATAGTCACGCCTTCCGACCACTCGGGTTGGGTTACTCCAACCTGGGAAGTCTGGTGATGGCTAGCGGTGCCGCGTATGATTCGGACAGTGCCCGCGGTTTGTGCGGGGCGATGACCGCTCTGTTGCACGGAGCGGCCAATTTGACGAGTGCGGAACTGGCCGCGTCCGTCGGACCGTTTGCCGGTTACGAGCAAAACGCTGATCCAATGCTCAAGGTCATGCAAATGCACCGTGACGCCGTCGAAAATATCGACGACGCCTGTCCCGATTATCTCAAGGATGCCTCTCGCAAGGTTTGGAACCAAGTTTTGGTGGCTGGCCGCGAGCATGGTTTCCGCAATGCGCAGGCAACCGTTCTCGCTCCGACCGGAACGATCAGCTTTATGATGGATTGCGATACGACCGGGATCGAGCCAGACATCGCCCTCGTGAAGTACAAACAGCTTGCTGGTGGCGGGATGCTGAAGATCGTCAACAACACGGTTCCGCTTGCTTTGGAAACGATGGGTTACGATCAACCAGAGATCGAGTCGATTCTCGCTTACATCGAGAAAAACGACACGATTGAAGGGGCAGTCGATTTGCAGGGCGAGCATTTGTCGGTGTTCGATTGTGCGTTTCAACCTCGCAACGGCACCCGCTCGATCAATTGGCACGCTCACGTGTCGATGATGGCGGCGGCCCAACCGTTCTTGTCGGGCGCGATCTCGAAAACGGTCAACATGCCCCGCGAATCAACGCCTGCGGACATTGCCAACGCCTATCTCGAAGGGTGGAAGCTCGGCCTGAAAGCCCTTGCCGTTTATCGCGACGGGTCGAAGGAGAGTCAGCCCCTCAACACGAGTTCGGAAACGGACAAGGCGGCTGCGAAAGCCGTCGCTGCACCGCGACGTGAACGCTTGCCCGACACGCGGCAGTCGATCACTCACAAGTTCAACATCGCTGGCCATGAAGGGTACATCACGGTTGGTCTGTATCCCGACGGTCGGCCGGGCGAGATGTTCATCACGATGGCGAAGGAAGGAAGCACCATTGGCGGTTTAATGGATTGCTTCGGAACGGCCGTCTCGATGAGTTTGCAGTATGGTGTTCCGCTCGAAGTGTACGTGAACAAGTTTTCGCACACCCGATTCGAACCGATGGGACACACTAAGAACCCCGACATTCGGATTGCCAAGAGCTTGGTCGATTACATTTTCCGGTGGCTGGGGATCACGTTTATCCCGGGCTATCGGGAAGCGAATTTCGGCCTGCTCAAGAGCGAATTGGTCGTCAAGGACGAAGATGACGTCGATGTTGTGGCCGAACTGCCCAGCAAACCGGTGGCCAAGAAGGATTTCGGTGTTAGTCCGTCGAAGTCGGTCGCAAAAGCTTCGGCGAAATCTGCACCGTCATCCCCCGCGAAGTCGAACGCCGACCAATTGCAACGCGCAGGTGTGGCGATGAAGGTTGACTTGAACGGTGGTATGCATGGCGATCAGACCGAGCAATTCGCCGGTTTTCAACTTGATGCGCCAAGCTGCGACAATTGCGGCTCGATCACGGTCCGCAACGGCAACTGCTACCTGTGCCACAATTGCGGTAACAGCATGGGCTGCTCGTAAGCAAACAGCATGGGTTGCTCAACCGTAGGGCAGGCATGTAGCCTGACACCGGATCGACGACAAGCATAAAGCATATTGTCAGGCCACAGGCCTGACCAACGAAAGCGAAAAACGGCGGCACGAACATCGCATTCGTCCGCCGTTTTTCGTTGTTTTTCGGAGGCTCGTGGACATGGCGGCCGTTCATCCGGCGAATTCGTGTCGGTGAATGACCAATGTTGAAATCCCAACCACCTTTGATCGATGACCTTGGGAAATCTGGGAGCAACCCGCCGACAATCTCAATTGCCGGGGAATTTCGTTCCGTTGCGGTCATGGTCGCGGCGTTTGACGAGCGTAACCTCGTTGCCGGCGTCGTTGTATTGAACGTCATCCATGAACGAACGCATAAGCAGGAGGCCCCGCCCACTCTCGCGTTCTAAATTTGCCGGGTCGGTCGGGTCGGGCACGTCGTTCGGTTTGAAGCCCGGACCTTCGTCGCGGACGACAAACTTCGCCTCTTCATGCGTAATCGTCACTTGAACGTGAATGCGGCGGTCGCGATAGGGCGTTTCCAAACGGCGTTGGTCAATGATCGTTTGACCCTGTTCCCGGGCGACGTTCGAGCGGGCGTCACGAATCATCTCCGAGCTAAGTTCCAAATTGCCGTGATAGAGGGCGTTTAAGAGGGCTTCTTCGAGAGCGATTCCGACCCGAATGCGGCCCGTCTCGTCGCAAAACCTCATCCGAGTTACAAGTTGTTGCAGATGATCGACCAAAGGGTAGACCAGTTCCGAATCGTTGCGGAGAGTGTAGAGCGTTTCGCTTCGAGTGAGACAATCGATCAAGCGGTCGCTATGACGATCTGCCTTGGCGACGGCGAGAACAGTTTCCAAAGTCTCTGGCAACTCTTGCGACAGCTTCGACTTGGCGACGTAACTCGCGGCACCCCGTTGCAGGGCTTGTACGGCGATTTCTTCACTGCCGTGGGCCGTCATTAAAATAACCGGGATTAGCGGGTACTTCGCCCGCACGCGGCCAACGAGTTCCAAGCCGTCCATCTCGGGCATTTGCAAATCGGTCAGGACGACATCCGGGAGGTGGTTTTCGATCCGTTCGAGTGCCTCCACGCCGTTGGACGCATACTCGACGGTCATGCCGCCCCGTTTTTCCAAAATTCCACCGGCCAGCCGTCGATCAACGCCGGAATCGTCCACCACTAAGACGAGAGCCATGAAGAGTCGTCTCCGAAAACCACTACGCGAACAAGAAGAGATTAACAAAAAGCAACGAGGTAACCCTACGCAAAACGGTGTTCGGCCAAGTCTTCGATGAACGTGGTCTTCGATGAACGTGAAACCGCTTGCCCGCGTATTCACCATTCGCGTCTCTAGTATCATGCCCCATTCCGGCCGAAAAAGCAACGAGCGCATTCAGCAAAATGTTGGAGTTGCCTGCTGGTACTGCTGCGTCGGACCCATGATCGGTGGGATGGTGGGCCACACGGACGATTTTTGCTCTGCCGAATTGTACACGAACTTTAAGCGAGGTTGGGCGTTAGTTTGGCCGCCGCAGACGTGGCCTAATAAGCGTCTCTCCAATTTTGCAATTTGTCAAGTTTGGCCGCACCGACACCCGACCCAGCACTAGCCATTTCGGTGAATTCCCGATAAATTATCGGGGCGGGCCGTCATGGTCGCGAATCTAGGAAGCACCAGAAAAGGAGTTCCGATGTCTTTAGCGCAGCGTGTTCGCGGAGAATTTTCCGCCAAGGAGTGGGTCAATGGAATGGACGATTTCCGCACCCATCGGGTGGTGATTGTCAGGTCTGCGGAATGCCACGTTGAAGCCACGGTTCGTGGTTCGAGTGGAACTGAACTACTACCGGCTGCAAGCCGGTAGGTTCGGGGAAAAATCGTTGCTCGGACTGAAGTCCATCGCTCACGATTTTACAAATTGGCAATTT
>JAYUFG010000521.1:0-9082 GCA_043738845.1 Planctomycetaceae bacterium | reverse complement strand
TTGAAGGAGCGGTCAAAACGGACGGCTTGCCGAATGGCTGGAATGGTCCATACATCGAGCCAGCCAACAGTTATCAATGTAAAGTAATCGACAAAGGTCGGACGGGCGGCCATTCGCTACAACTCGAAGGCAAAGGGAAATTTGCCGTTGTGTGGGGCGAAAAGATCAAAATCGACCGCACGAAGCTCTATCGCGGTTTTGGCTACGTCCAGATTGAAGGGGACGAATCGGCCGCCGCCGATGTCAAGCTCCATTATTACGGTGCCAATGAAGAGTACCTGGGCCAATCACGAATTGGTTTTGTGAACCCACGCAGCAAAGGTTGGCAACCCGTTTCCGTCACCGATCAACTTGACCTCTGGCCGAAGGCGCAGTTCATCGGCATCGCGGTCGCTATCGCGGGCAATGGCAAAGCGATGTTCGACGATATCGAACTGACCGCGACGCCGCGAGAAAAATCGAACGGCGAAATCAATCTCGTCGCCAATGGCAATATGGAGGATGTGGCCGCCGACCGACCGGCAGGTTGGCATCCCGCCGCGAGTGACGGGGCGAAGATCACGCTCCGTTCCGACGCCAAGGTATGGAAGCAAGGCAAACAAAGTCTGTATTTGGCCGGAGATGGCGAATGGGTCTCCGCCGGTTCCGTTAAGATCGAGGTCGATCCTAAACAGGTTTACACCCTGTCCGGGTGGGCTAAGGCCAAAAAGGGGAACGCCCATATTGAGTTTGGCTATTTCGCCGGAGAGACCTACGTGGGCAAGACCTCCTGCGACGACGTTTCGACCGACGAGTGGCAATCGCGAACGGTGACATCGGAACTTCATCTTTTTCCGACCGCCACCCATCTTGTCGCGGCGGTGCAGGGCGAAGGCGACCTGGAAGCGTGGTTTGACGAGATTACGATAACGGCAAAGCCAGCCCCTTAAATTCGCCCCATTCACTAGGTTTATCCGTCGCCTGGGCAAATCCACTTGTAGAAGCTGAACGATTTGGAAGATTTTTACGATTAGCTTAACTTTCCCGATTATAAGGCCGATAAGGAAAGCCAGACGACTATGCACACGCCAAACAGGTTGTGTGAAGTCGCCCATTCGGAAACGTGACAATTGGTCGTTAGTCGTTGATTTGCAACGACTTATGTCAAATGACGCCAATCGGGTTCGACTTAACGAATGTAAGCTCTTTGACAATTAGGACTTACGGTTACGAAACGAACGATTGTTCGGGACGATAGGCAGGTACGTCTAATATAACGTTGTGGCGAACGAGCTTGACTCTAGTACTTATGCCACCTACACTTGGAGCATGACACGGTGACGGAAACCGGCTAAGAAACAGCCCTCCAACGCCCTTCTCCGAGGAGACGCGAGTCGTGACCAAAAAAGAGATCGTAAAGACCATTTCCGACGAGATCGGACTGACGCAATTGAAGACTAAGGAAATCGTCCAAAAGACGTTCGACGCGATCGTCGAAACCCTGGTCGAGGAACGACGCATTGAACTGCGGAACTTTGGCGTATTTGAGGTTAAGCAGCGGGCAGCCCGCAAGGCTCGCAACCCGCGCACCGGTGCCAAGGTCAATGTCCCCGAAAAATTCGTGGTGACGTTCAAGCCGGGCAAAGAAATGGAAGAAAAGGTCCGTGAATTGGAGCGGAAACACGCGGAGGCGAAAGCCCGCGAAGCCGCTGCTCACGCACCACCCCACGAAACACACTCCGAGCCAAGCTAGTTTTACTTGCGGCGGTTACGCCGGGTTTACTTGCGGCGGTTACGCCGGGGCTAAATTTGCTCTCGGCGCAAGAAACAGAAATTGCTATTGTGCCCCCGCTGTTCCCGGCAGAAGGCTCGCCTTTCGCCAAAAACGGCTCGAAAACGACTTATCTCACAACTATTCAGTATATACCCGACGAGTTTTCGTCAGTACCGCCGGACAACCGTGTCCCGTTCGGCCTTAAAATACCACGGAAGGTTCTGTCCGCGCGCGATTTTCCGCGCGTCGGATGTAGTTTCAGGGAGGAGTAATCTCCATGCGCCGTTTCATGTTAGCTGCTTTATTGGGTTTGTGCTTAGGCACGAGTACGGGCTGTTTTTTGCCCGCCTATTCGGGCGATCCACAGCGTCGAACCCAAGAATTGCTGTATACCAGCGATAATCTCCGGATGTTCCTCGACGAATGGGAACGGCTTTGGTTCCTCGACCAGCCCGACCACATGACCCCGTTCCGTACCCACGGTGGGGTAATCTAAGTCGTAGCGACTGGGCACAAGAGAACCGCGCTATTACGATAGGGTGCGTGGATCACATCGGACATCCTCCGACTTGATCCATGCACCCTTTTTTCGTTTCGGGACTGTTCCTATGCCGCGACCAACGGTCGCAGCTTTATGTTTGAATTCATCGTTCATCGCTCATCATTCATCGTTTCCCCCATGCCCACCCTCGCCGTCACTCTCGGTCGCCTAAAATTGCCGAACCCGATCCTCGTCGCGTCGGGGACGTTTGGATATGCCCGCGAGATGGCTGGCTTCGTCAACCTGTCCCGGTTGGGCGGCATTCTGCCGAAGACGATCACGAAAGCTCCCCGTCCCGGCAATGCTCCGTGGCGAACGATCGAGACCCCGAGCGGAATGCTCAATTCCATTGGCCTCGATAATGACGGGATTGAAGCCTTTATCGAACACCATCTGCCGTACTTGGGAAGTCTCGGCACGCCAATCATTGTCAGTATCGCGGGCAGTACGCACGAGGATTTTGTCGAAATGTCGGCCCGGCTCGACGGACAGCCGGGAGTGGCCGCCATCGAACTGAATATCTCTTGTCCCAATGTAAGTCATGGCGTCGATTTCGGCACTGATCCCGCCATGTGCGAAAAGGTTGTGCGGGGTTGTCGGGCCGCCTGCAACTTGCCAATCTTGGCCAAGCTCACACCGAACGTCACGAACATCGGACAAATCGCCATCGCGGCCGAAGCGGGCGGAGCGGACGCGATTTCGGTCATCAACACCGTGCAAGGAATGGCGGTCGATTGGCGGCGGCGGCGACCGATGCTGGGCAACGTCTTGGGCGGGCTGAGCGGTCCGGCGATCAAGCCGATTGCCCTGCGGTGCGTTTATCAGGTGGCTCAAAAAGTCAAAACGCCGATCATCGGCATCGGCGGGATCGCGACCCTCGACGACGTCCTGGAATTTCTTGTCACCGGTGCGACGGCCGTGCAAATCGGCACGGCGAATTTCTACAACCCAACCGTCAGCATGACGATCCTCGACGGCCTGCCGGGTGCCCTCTCCACACTTAACGCTTCGTCCATTACCGAGATCGTCGGCACGCTGCAACAGAAAAAGTAGCGTGTGCGATTCTTGGTCTGCATCAACTGTCGTTGATTCACAACGTGGCGATATATACTCGTTGCGCAGCCACAGTATATACTCTTGGGACGCATCGACCACAGTTTTGCATAAACTCAGCCGCTCCGCAGGCCCTACGCAAACTCTGATATACCCCAAGGTGACCTTGTGAATCGCCTGACCAATTTCCCCCAAACGCTCCGCTGGTGCGGTGATGAGACGGGCCATTTAATGTTGATCGACCAGACGCTCCTGCCGACGGAGTTCGTCGAAATCGAGTGTCGCGACGTGGCGACCGTTTGGGAAGCGATCAAAATGTTGCGAGTTCGCGGTGCCCCGGCCATCGGTATCGCGGCGGCCTATGGCGTTGTTCTCGGCGTGCAGAATTTGGCTCAAGAGCAAGCGAGTAACGAAACACTCTTGGCCCAACTGCGGGAAGTTTGTGACTATCTCGCCACAAGTCGCCCCACCGCCGTGAATCTGTTTTGGGCACTCGACCGAATGCGGAAGCGGGCCGAGACGCTGCGCCATTCGGTGTCCGAACCCGCGACGAACCGAGCGATGGTTTCAGAATTCGTCAAACAACTATTACATGAAGCCCAGACCATTCACGACGAAGACCGCACGACCTGTCGAGCGATTGGTCAACATGGTTCGCAATTGATCGCCGAAGGTTCGAGTTGGCTCACGCATTGCAACGCGGGTGGACTCGCCACGGCCGATTACGGAACCGCCCTGGCCTGTTTTTTTTCCGCTCAGGAACAGCACAAGACGTTTCACGTCTTCGTGGACGAAACGCGGCCGTTGTTGCAGGGTGCCCGACTGACCGCCTGGGAGCTTTGCCAACGGAGTATCGACTGCACCTTGATTTGCGATTCGATGGCGGCTCAAGTGATGCACGAAGGTCGCGTGCAAGGGGTGATCGTTGGTGCCGACCGGATTGCCGCGAATGGTGATGCGGCCAACAAGATTGGCACCTATGCTCTCGCGATTGTGGCCGCCGCTCATAATGTCCCGTTCTATGTGGCCGCCCCGAGCAGCACGTTTGACCTGTCGCTCGCGACGGGCCGCGAAATCCCCATTGAGGAGCGTTCACCCGAGGAAATTACCCGGGGATTTGGCAAATTGACTGCACCGCCGGGCGTTCGTGTGTATAATCCGGCTTTCGATGTAACCCCGGCTCGCTTGATTCGGGCGATCATCACCGAACGAGGATTGATCGAGCCGGTGTCGCGTGAAACGATTGCGGCCCAGCTCACTTGATTCGCCCGTTGCAGGTTTTCACCGCTCCCTTTTCACCCCCTTATCGCCATGTCCACATTTGAAGATCAAGGCTATCAGTGGCGCGAGACGTATTTCGTTCTGTTCGATCAATCGAAGCGTCCCAGCCTGACGAAGATTTCCGCGATGCTGAAAAAGATCAATCCGCGATTTCAGATCATGAACACGACGGCCGACGAAAACGACCATTTTGAGTCGGTGAGCCTGCAATCGCCCGACGACTATGCCGCCCTCGATATTAGCTACATCGAAGGGGAAGAGGTCACGGAACAGGCCGTCACGCTGGCGGAAGAAATGCGGTACGGCGCGCTCGACAAAGAAGAGCGAGCCAGGTTGGGCTTCTTAAAAAAATGCAACGCCCGCTTCGATGTCATGCACTTTGAAGAAAGGGTCGTCGAGTCTCCCGTCGGCGACGACGATGACGAAGTCCTCGATCCGGGCGCACTCCTCATCGTTCTCGACTCACTGATCGATCTTACGAAGGGGGTCGGGATCGATCCGCAATCGGGCGGATTTCTGTGAGGGAAGCGAGGGACCAGTGACGGAATTCGTAGTCCCCTCATTGGTCATTTACCAACGACGCGACGATTCGAGCTGCGTCGCATCCCCTACCCCGCCATTTTCTCGGAACGCTGATACAGATACGGGTTCAGCGTTGGATCGTTGTACATCTTGAACTGGCGATAGACTTTGAGCCGTTTTTGACCGGTAAAGATGTCGTCGAGCAGTTCGCGCAACGAGTTCGCCAGGTCGGCGTGCTGTTCGTGAAGAATCAATAAGCGATGCTGCACTTTCTCGCGATGCTCTGGCGTGGCGTCGGTACGTGTGGCCTGCTCTTCCATGTGATACTTGCGAAGCGACATAATCGACAGACGGTCGATCGTGCTGCCGGGCGTTTCCGTGTTTTGCGTCGCGCGAGCAGATAGCATCACTCGTTGTGCGGCAACCTCGGCGACAAAAAAATCATCGAGCTTTTCGATCGCGTCGTTCCGCTGCTGATTGTACTTGTCGATGGCCCGCTTGACGGTCGCGATTTTCGTATCGCCGACGTCGGGACTGCGGGCAATGTCCTCCTCATGCCAGAGGGAGTAGTTGAATTGATGTTGCTGACAAACAATTTGCAGAAGACCGGAGTAAGGATTGTCGAGCGGTTCGCAGTGCCAGCGGGCGACCGTCGTGCGATGCAGGTCGAGAATTTCCGAAACGTCAATCATAGGGCGTCCTTGCCAGTGGAAAGAATGTGCGTTGGCCGGGATTCTACGGAAAACATACGGCCCGCCGCAAGGGAAATTAGGCAATTCGCCAAAATCGCCAGGTGAGCCAAGATCACCGAGCGAGTTCGTCTGTTGGTTTTTTCTCGGATGGCTTACAATAATGTCATGGAAATCGCCGGGAGAATCACCATGTCGAAGCCGTTTAGCCAGAACCTCCTGTTGGGAGGGGTCGTTGTTATCGCTTGTCTGGTCGTAGGTTATTTCGTCCTGTTTTACGATCAAGCGGACAATGTGGCGGCCGAACCGCTGTCCAAGCTCAGCCTGAAGGACATCCCCTTCGACGGCACCAAAGCCTACGAGCAGCTCAAAAAAATCTGCGCGATTGGAACGCGCGTGAGCGGAACGCCCGGCATGACCAAGCAGCAAGAAATGCTGACTGAGCATTTTATAACATTGGGTGCCAAAGTCGAACGGCAGGAATTTGAAGTTCGTCACCCTGAGACCGGCAAACCAGTCAAGATGGCCAACCTGATTGTGCATTGGCATCCGGACCGGACCGACCGCGTGCTGTTGTGTACCCATTATGACACGCGGCCCTTTCCCGACCGCGACCCCCGCAATCCACGCGGAAAATTTATCGGTGCGAACGACGGTGCGAGCGGTGCGGCCTTGTTCACAGAGTTGGGCAAAGAAATGGCCAAACTCACCGGTACGGTCGGCGTGGACTTCGTGCTGTTTGACGGAGAGGAGTTGGTTTACGACGAAAAACGAGATCGCTATTTTCTTGGTTCGGAACACTTTGCCAAAGAGTACGTGGCCAATCCGCCCGCGCACAAATATCGCTGTGCGGTTTTGCTCGATATGATCGGCGACATCGACTTGCAGATTTATCAGGAACAAACGAGTATCAGTTGGGAAGATTCGCGGCCACTGGTCAATGAGATTTGGTCCACGGCGAAGAAGCTGGGCGTGAAAGAGTTCGTGGATCGTGGCGGTTCGGCGGTCAATGACGATCATTTGGCATTGCACAATGTGGCGAAAATTCCGAGTTGCGATCTAATCGACTTTGACTACGGCCCCCATCACAGTTTTTGGCACACAATGGGCGACACGCCCGACCACTGCTCGCCCTTGTCACTGGCCAAGGTCGGCTGGGTACTCAATGAGTGGTTGAAAGGGCAGAAGTAAACAACGATCTGTAAATCGTGTGCCACTGCTGGCTTGTCCAGCAGTGTGGATTCCTTGAACGATTCACCCCTTCGTCAACATGTCCATCACCCTAAATCACAAATTCGTTTTGGTAAACGTTGTTGTCGCCGTTCTGTTCGCGACCTCTATCGTCCACGCCGCCCCGCCTAAACCGCGGATCGAACTCGAGCTCGGTTTCGAAAAAGGGGCACCGATCGACGCGCAACAGCGGTGGTTCAAAATCCTCACCGAACGGGGAGTGACCGGTCTCCGAATTCGCCAACAAGAGCCGGGCGAACAGCCGAGTCTAGTGGCTGGCGGAACGAAGGACGCTCCGTCGTATCGCGTGCTGGGTACGATTACGACCGGAAGTGTTTTGATCGTGCCGGGCGGAAATTTTGGTCCAAACGATAGTGCCGCTCTCGATAAATGGCTCAAGGAATTGGGCGAAAACGGCGTGCAGGGCGTGACCGAAAAGAAGACCGCCTTTGGATTAACGCCCAAACAATTCGCCGACGTTCACGAAGACCTGTCGCGAAAGGTCGATTTTACGACCAAGGGTCTGGCACCGAAGGCCGTCCTGTCGAAGCTCGCCGGACAACTGACCACACCGTTCACCGTCGAGGAATCGGCCAAGAAATCTCTCGCCGAGGGTGATGCGGTGCGAGAGGAGTTCGAGGGACTTTCCTCTGGGACAACGATGGCGGCGATCCTTCGTCCGGCCGGTTTGGTCATGATCCCGCGCAAGCCGACGGGCAACCCGGTCGAGTTCTATGTGACTAGCGGCAAAGACGTCAAGGAATTTTGGCCGATTGGCTGGCCGCCGGAAAAACTTGTGAAGGATTTGGTTCCCATTTACTTTGAGTTTCTCAACATCGAGATCGACGACATCACGTCTGAGGAGGCCATTGCCGCCCTGCACGAGAGAATCAAAATTCCGTTCGTGTACGATTACAACGGGATGGCCCGTGCGAAAATCGACCTCACCAAATCGAAGATCAAAGTTCCAGAAAAGAAAACGTACTATCTCAAAGCGTTGCAACACGTCTTGCAGCAATCCAATCTCAAGCATGAAACGCGAGTGGACGAGGCGGGCACGCCGTTCGAGTGGATCACCCCGTTTCGCGGTGGATGAGCAGCCGCCATCACGCCGTTTTTTCTTCGTGCAATCCGAGTTCGTCCCGCATGGACTCGCGGATTTTGAATTTTTGAATCTTGCCGGTCACCGTTTGTGGGAAAGTCTCGACGAACTTCACATATCGGGGGACTTTGAAATGGGCCAGTTGGGCTTTGCAGAAATCGCGAAGTTCATCCGCCGTGGCCTTCGTGCCCGTCTTGAGCTTGATCCAGGCGCACAATTCCTCGCCGTACTTCGGGTCGGGAACGCCGACCACGGCCGCCTGCTCGACGGCCGGATGTGTGAATAGAAACTCCTCGATCTCGCGCGGATAAATGTTCTCGCCGCCGCGAATAACCATGTCCTTAATCCGCCCAGTGATTTTGAAATAACCATTCGACAGCCGCGTGGCAATGTCGCCCGAGTGAAGCCAACCCTCGGTATCAATCGCGGCGGCGGTTGCCATCGGGTCATTGTAGTAACCGAGCATCACGCCATGTCCTCGCGAGCAAAACTCACCCGGCTGATGGTCGCCGAGCGTCTCGCCCGTCGCCGGGTCGATGATTTTCACTTCGCAACCGGGCAGCGGCCTTCCGACCGTCTCCACCCGCAGTTCGAGTGGATCGTCGGCTCTCGTTTGCGTGACGACGGGCGAGGCTTCGGTCTGACCGTAGGCAATTGTCATCTGCCGCGCGCCCATTCGCTCGATCACTTTTCGCATGACCTCAATCGGACAGGGACTTCCCGACATGATGCCGGTCCTCAGGAAAGTGAGATCGCGTTGCTCGAATGTGGCGTCTTGCAACATGGCGATGAACATCGTGGGAACGCCATACACGGCGGTCGCCCGCTCGCGTTCCATTGCAGCGAGCGTGTCGGTCGGTTGAAACGACTCCGCCGGGACGATCATCGCCGCACCGTACACAGCGGCGGCG
>JAYUFG010000520.1:0-24030 GCA_043738845.1 Planctomycetaceae bacterium | reverse complement strand
CGCGAGCGAAATCGCACTGGCGAGGAGAACAGAGTTCAGTAAACGACGACGGTTCACAAAAGTTACTCCAGAATTCCGTGTTTTTCGCACCGCCAAGTTTCCACCGCTTAGCCGGTCGTCCACGACCGTTTTCCCTTTGCGGTAAAATTCACGGTCGTGGACGACCGGGCTAAGCGATAAATTAAAATTCACGGTCGTGGACGACCGGGCTAAGCAATTAAAACACTACTTCCCTAAGCACAGGACCATTCCCCGTTTGCCCGCGAAACGGACATGACTCGGTTGTTCGTCGCCGGAGAACATTTTGTAAATGGCGAGGGCTTCGGTTTTCTTGCCAGCCGCCAAGAGTCCTTCGGCACAGACCAAATTTGCATCGACGGCGGCGATTTTATTGGTCGCATCGGTCGGCTTGACGCCCGAGAGTGCCTTGGCCGCTTCGGCCGTCCGAAGATCGCCGAGCGCGGTGATGACGGCCTTCGCAACGGCTGCGTCCACATCGCCAGCCAAGGCGGCGAGTGTACTTACGCTCTCTGCATCCCGTCGGGCACCGATCGACGTGATCGCACCGATCTTCAATGCACCACTCAACTTCGGCAAAGCATCGCGCAACGCCTTCGACGCTTCTGGTCCCGGAATCCGCTCGAGAGCAAAGCGGCTCATGTGGGCTAAGTCCTTGTTCGACAGCATTTCGGCCAAGACGGGCACGCAGGCGGCCGTCCCGACGATCATCAGTTTGCGACAAACATAGTCCTTCGCATCGCGGGAGATATCGGTCTTGAGCGCGGCACCGAGCCGAGATTCTAAATCCTTGCGAGCGGCCGCATCACCGTGTGTGGCCGCGACGGCGGCATCGATCTCCTCGAGCGGTTTGCGGTCGGTGCCCCAGTTG
This sequence comes from Planctomycetaceae bacterium, assembly GCA_043738845.1. Taxonomy (GTDB): domain Bacteria; phylum Planctomycetota; class Planctomycetia; order Pirellulales; family DASRSE01; genus DASRSE01. The sequence continues at coordinate 23,141 of JAYUFG010000520.1, read as the reverse complement.
TAACCTTTCAACGCTTCAAAAGCTTGATCTAACATATTGAGTTCCTTGAGTCAGGAAATTTGTACGAATGGAAATTGAAAACAGAACGCAGCAAAAAACGGTAACGAACAAGACCATTGCCCCGATTACAAATTATTTAACAGTTTAGTCGTTGGAAGTTTCAGTAAGTTGACCGAGAGTTTTCGGCGAGGTTTGGGAATACAGGCTCACGCCAAGGCGCAAAGCTCGCAAAGGAGTGTCTGAGAAAAAACGAATTTTACTCATTGATGTCGTCATAGTTATTTTTAGTCGTAGTTCCTTCGATGTTTCCCTTAGCGAGCTTTGCGCCTTGGCGTGAGCTTTTGCGATTTTCTTCAAACGACGAAAGACAGTAACCCATTACAATTGCCACGGTTCGCGGCGGGCCCGATCCAGAAAGCGATTTGCTTCTTCGTCGCCGGGGAATTCTTGCTTCGCCGCATCCCATTTCAAGGAGCGTTTCAATTCATACGCGATAATCCCGAGATGGGCTACGCAAATCGTATTCACACCGAACTCGATATCGCGGAACGGTTTCTCACGCGACTTCACACACTGAATGAAGTCGCCGTAAATTCCGCCGGTTCCCTTATAGGTTGGGACCGGCTTCGATTCTCGCGTTTCGCCTGGCGTCCCGACAACCTCAAGGTTCTTCGCCTTGGGCTTGTTGTGATAGAGGATCATGCCGTTGGGATAGGTCATCGACAGGAACTTACCTTCCTTTTCATCGTGGTAGGTAATTTCCGACGGTTGAAACTCGCGAACGTCTGTGGCAAAGATCGCCCCGCCAAAGTGATGCGCACCCCAATCGGTCATGCCGCCGCCGGAATAGTCAACATACGACCGCCAGCTATTTCCATTGGTCGAAAAGCTGCCGCTGCAACGGGCCGCGTTGTACGGTGCCCAGGCCGCCGGGCCCAGCCACATGTCCCAATCAATGTCGTCCGGCTTGTCTTCGGCGGGCAGGTTACAAATTTGCGAGAGGGGGCCGACGGCCACATTGATCGACTTGATCTTGCCCAACTCTCCGCCCCAACATTTGTTGACGAGTTCCTTGTAATCCTCCAGCACCCGTTGACTGCCGCCGGAGACCACACGACCGTAACGTCGGGCGGCGTCGATCATCAGCGGACCTTCGCGGAGCGTGCGGGTTTCAGGCTTTTGGCAGTAAACGTCTTTGCCATTGCGACAGGCTTCAATCACCATGATCGCGTGCCAATGGTCGGGCGTGGCCACGTGAACGGCGTCGATGTCGGTGCGGGCGAGAATTTCGCGAAAATCGTTGTAGTCTTTGCAGTCCGTGTTGGAGTATTTTTTGTCAACGGTTCCTTTGGCTTTGTCGCGAACCGATTTGCGGACATCGCAAACGGCGACGTATTGCACGTCTTTCCTACCGAGAAACGCACCTTGGTCGCCGTGGCCCATATTGCCGATCCCGATGCCAGCCATGACGATGCGGTCACTGGCGGCGGGTCGATCTTCATTGCCCAAAGCAGCGGACGTGATTACATACGGCACGGCAATTGCCGCGCTGGCCGTTTTCAAAAATTCACGGCGACTCGGTTTCGGAGAAACGCTCATGGCTTTTTCCTCGGGACTCGGTGGGAAAGGTTAGTAGTGAACGGGTCGGTCAGAACAGGTGTTCCGACTCACCCAACAGGACGGGCACATTTAGAACTAGTCGCGAGATTTTTTCGGTTTCGCAAGGATCAGCTTGCCGCGCTGCGTCAGCGAAGCGGAAAGTTTCGACGGCAAAAACGGGGTCGTCCGACGAACGGCAATCAGGTGGGAGCGATCAAGGGTGGGATATTCATGCCGGACCGAAGTAGTATGGCAACAGTTGGTAGGGAAAGCAAGTATTTTCAGCCATTTCGCGGAACATAGGTTTTCCGTCCTTGTTTGGTCGTGGTGAGTGAAACTGTTTAGCCGTGTGAAGTGCGGAAAATGTCGAACCCAAAACAGCCCGAGGGGCTGAAAAATCTCAGCCCAGGGCAACGCCCTGGGTACCGGAGCCACCACCCACACCAACGCCCCAGCGGGGCAAAATAAAACGTATTTCGCCCTTTCAGGGCTTGTTCGACCATGCTATTGGGATTACCCAGGGCGTTGCCCTGGGCTGAAAAATGTTGGCCTTTCAGACGAATGAACGAGCGGACTATCGACCCAACTTCGCTCATCCAACCGCTAAACGGTTACGCAGAAACCGCTTCAAACTTTCGGGCAATATGAAACATGTGTACACTACCATAAGGAGTGGCTCAATTTCAAGACTTAATTCAGGATTTTTTTGAGAAGTGGGGATCTTGCCGCAAGGGCATCAACTAGCGGCGAACCCCAACCGATTGCTACCCGCTTGTGAAACCGGCCTGCAATGGGCTAGGCTGTGGGTGGTAGGAAGTTGGCCAAATTAACTTCCCGATTTGGCATTTGTTACGGCCCCCGCTCCGCAGCGCGTCGCTGCTAACTGATGATTGCGAAACAGGGAAGTTCATTCGCGCCGAATGTTAAACTCCCCCACAAACAACCCAGGAACACCCGGAAGATGGATTCCGCCGCACTCGACTTTTTGAAACAGATTTTGGCCACACCCAGCCCGTCGGGATACGAACGACCCGTTCAGGACTTGGTCCGGGCTTATGCCGCTGGTTTTGCCGATCAGGTCCGTACCGATCTGCACGGCAATGTGATCGCGGTCAAAAATCCCACCGCCCCGTTTCGGGTCATGCTCGCCGGTCACTGCGATCAGATTGGTCTGTTGGTCCAGTACATTGACAGTGACGGTTTCATTTATCTGTTGCCGGTTGGCGGGTGGGATCCGATGCAGTTGATCGGACAACGGATGACGGCCTGGACGAGCAGCGGGCCAATTCAGGGAGTGATCGCCCGTAAGGCGATTCATTTGCTGACCGACGAAGAACGGAAGCAAGTTCCCAAGCTCAAAGATTTGTGGCTCGACATTGGGGCCAAGAATGAAGAGGAAGCCCGCAAGCTGATTCGCGTTGGCGACCCAGTGACATTGGCCCTCGGCTTTCAAGAGATGCGAAACGACCTGGCGAACGCCCCGGCGATGGACGATAAGTGCGGGCTGTGGGTGGTGCTGGAGGCACTGCGTCGGGCGTCGCAACACAAACTGAATTGTGCCGTCTATTCGGTTTCGACCGTTCAAGAGGAGATCGGTTTGCGCGGTGCCCAGACGAGTGCGTATAGCATCGACCCGCACGTCGGAATTGCCGTCGATGTGACGCACGCGACCGATTGTCCGACGATTGATAAGAAGCAAGAAGGCAATGTGGCGTTGGGCAAAGGGCCGGTTATTTATCGTGGCCCGAATATGAGTCCCGTCGTTGTGCAAAGGTTGATCGACGCGGCCGATCGGCGCGAGATCGCCTATCAATTGGCAGCGAACGGTCGCGCGACGGGGACCGATGCGAACACGATTCAGACCAGTCGAGCTGGCGTGGCGACCGGTTTGGTGAGTATTCCGAATCGTTACATGCACTCGGCTGTCGAGACGATTTCGCTCATTGACATCGACCGAGCCGCCGATTTGCTGGCGGAGTTTTTGATCGGGCTGAGCGGCAATGACGATTTTACGCCATAAGACTTCCTCCAATTCGGGCAGTTTCCATCGCGAAACCGGTCCCTGTTACGCGGATACAAGGGTGCCGCACTCGTGGTTGGAGATAGGCAACCCTGACATTCATCTTGCAAATTACCCCTTGTCCGGCGAATTCGCTGTCCCCATACTGACCAAAAACATAGTCATTTCGCACATTTCTGATATACTCAATATGGCTGTCATTGTCGTGTGCGCACCTCCCTTTCGATCTCTTCGCTGCGGCGTTCCGTCGCTTTGGCTTCCCAGCACTTCATTCATCTTTCATCGCTCCTAATTCATCATTTCCCCTCATGCTCCTCCGCGTCCTTGAACCCGAAGTAATGGACTCTCGCGAAGAGGCCCATGACTACGACGACATGGACCATTCGGAGGTCAACCGGGTGTTCGTGCGCGACCTGTTGCTTGCGGCGAATGATCTGCTGACTGAACATCGGTTGAAGCTTGACGCGGGTGAAGAGGTTCGCGACCTGGAAGTGGTTGATCTAGGAACGGGCACGGCGCAGATCCCGATTGAGCTTTGTCGTCTAACGGAAAATCTTCGAGTGGTTGGCTGCGATTTGGCAACGAACATGCTCGATTTGGCGATCATGAACATTGATATTGCTCAATTCCGCCACCGAATTTCGCTCAGTCATTGTGACGCCAAAGATTTGCCCCATCAGGACGAGCGGTTTCCAATCGTGATGTCGAATAGTATTGTGCATCATATTCCTGAACCGCTGATGGCCTTGCGAGAAGGGGTCCGCGTACTCGCCCCAAACGGCGTGATCTTCATCCGTGATCTGTTGCGGCCGGAAAATGACGGGGAAGTCGAGCGACTCGTGGAAACGTATGCGCAGGGATGTAACGACCATCAGCGGGCGATGTTCGACGCCTCTTTGAGGGCTGCGTTTCGACTCGACGAAGTTCGTGAAATGGTGAACTCGCTCGGTTTTCCCGCGCACGAAGTGCAGGCGACAAGTGATCGACATTGGACCTGGTGCGGTCGCAGAACTGCGATTGTGAGTGCATAATAGTTCAATTCCCTGAGACGCATTTCCCCAGTCGGGATTCAATTCAAATAAACGAACGACCTTGATTTCGATCTCGGTTTGCAACGACCTTCATGAGCAATGACTCCCCAAACCCGCCGCCCGAGGAACCCACGCGGGCTGCTGACGACTCGTCGCAGTCCGCAGAGCATGATCTGTCGCCCTTGCAGCTTCTTGAATCGCAAAGTTATGGTCGCCGCTCGCTGGTCTGTGATCTTATCGACACGGCCGTCGATCTCGTGTTTCTCTCGCTGATGGCTTTCTTGTTTGCCAAGCCGCTCGATGATTGGATGAAATCTACCGGAAATTGGTTTGATAATTCCCATTTCCGCCGCTGGATCGCCATGTTTTTGATCGTGTATCTAATTCACATGGTCATCTCCTCGCCGATCTCGTACTACGCGGGCTTTGTCCTCGAACACCGTTTTAAGCTAAGCCGCTTGTCGCTGAGCCAATGGGTCTGGCGGTACATCAAACGCAATGCCTTGGCCCTCGTGTTCGGCACCGTGATGATCCTGGGACTATACGCCCTGATGAGGTGGACGGGACATGCCTGGTGGTATTACGCCGCAGGAGTGTTTTTCCTCATTAGTATTGTGCTGGGACAACTTGCTCCGGTCGTGTTGCTCCCGCTGTTTTACAAAATTAGTCGGCTGGATAACGACGATTTGAACGCCCGCATGGCCCGACTGGCCCAAGGGACGGGTTTGAAAATCGACGGCGTCTATCGCATGGAAATGAGTGCCGAGACAGTCAAAGCGAACGCGATGTTGGCCGGGCTGGGAAGTACTCGCCGCGTCTTGCTCGGCGACACACTGCTTGATGAATTCACGCCCGACGAGATCGAAGTTATCCTTGCCCATGAAATCGGCCATCATGTCAACAAGCATATTCCGCAACTGATCGTGCTGGGCGTTCTCTTGAGTGCGACCGGTTTTTGGTTGTGCGATATGGTTTTGCAAGCTCGCGTTGCGGCGGTCGAAGCTAATCCTCCCGCCAACATCTATGAATATATGCCGGTTTATGTGCTGCCGCTGTTCATGCTCTGGACGACGCTTTTTTCCTTGTGTATGCAGCCGCTCCAAAATGTGGTGAGCCGCATGTTTGAACGCCAATGTGATCGGTATGCGTTGCAGCGGACCGGCCTGCGAGCGGCTTACGTCTCCGCGTTTCAAAAACTGGCTCGGCTCAACAAGGACGATCCGAACCCTCATCCGGTGGAAGTGGTTCTCTTTCACAGTCACCCGCCGATTAGCGAACGCTTGGCAATGGCGAATGATGAATTAGATATTGCGAGATGAACGTAGGGAGTCCTCTTCGTACACGCGGCGTCTCGTCGCGTTTAGGAAGCGGCGAGACGCCGCTTCTACAAGCCTGTGACCTTCAACGTCGTGAGCAATCTCTCCCGCATCTCCGCTGAATGCCCATAACACAGGCTAATTCGCAGGAGCGATTCTCCCTCCGGCACTGACGGTGGGCGAATCCCCGGCACAAACAAACCTTGGTCCCGCAATGTCGCCGAAATGTCCATCGCACGCACGGGCGTGCCGACATAAACGGGGACAATCTGGCTTGTCGAATTCCCGACGTTCCAACCCTGCTCGCGGAGTGCGGACCGCAGGGAAGCGGCGTTCGATAACAATTCTGTCCTGCGCCACGGTTCGTGTTCAGCAATTTTCAAGGCACTCATCGCCACTGCCGCGACTGCCGCTGGTGCTGCCGTGGAAAAGAAGTAGGGTCTCGCCCGATTCGTCAACCAGTCGATGAGTGATTTGCTGCCTGCGACAAAACCACCATGCCCACCGAGGGCTTTGCTCAACGTTCCGACGCGAACTGCGACACGATCCTCTAGTCCCAGCGATTCGACAACACCGCGACCATGTTCGCCAGAGACGCCCGTCGCATGGGCTTCATCGACCAGGAGCATCGCCTGAAATTTCTCGGCAAGTTCCGCGAATTCCCGCAGCGGGGCGACGTCGCCATCCATGCTGAAGAGCGAGTCGGTCACGATCAAGCGACGGCGAAAATGGTGCCCGGCTGCGAGCAGAGTTTCCAAATGGTCGGGATCGGTATGGCGAAAAATGTGGACCTTGGCCCCGCTCAAACGACAGCCGTCGATCAGACTGGCATGATTTTTTTGATCGCTATAAACGGCGTCGTGCGAATCGACCAGGGCGGCGATGGTCCCGGCGTTGGCGGCGAAACCGGTGGGAAAGACAAGTGCCGCCTCGGTCGCTTCAAATTTCGCGAGTTCATGTTCAAGCTGAGCATGAACTTCGGAGCGGCCAGTGATGAGCGGACTTGCTCCGGCTCCCCAGCCCGACTTTTCCAGCGACTCCCGCACGGCGGCGACAATTCGTTCGTCGTTTGCCAAACCGAGATAATCGTTCGAGCCGAAATTGACGAGTTGCTTGCCAGCGACTTCGATGATTGGTCCTTGCGAAGTCGTGCGGGTGGTCAACCGCCGCCGCAAGCCGAGTTCATCAAGTTGCGTCAATTCAGCATCGAGCCAAGCGAGCGGGTTGAAGGTTGCCATACGGTTATCGAAAGCAGGAAAATTGCTGGGCGTAAAACAGACATTTCTGGTGTTGGGACATTTCAAAGTACCAGTGTAGGTTGTCCTCTCATGCAGCCGCGTTAGCGGCGACCGATGAATAGCCGTGGGTTTCAACCCACGGTTCCGGTCGCCACTCGACATTTGAGCCACGTAGTGGCTACATGATTGTCGCGCGAAAGCAGTGTCGCCACTACGTGGCTTGCTCGTTACACGCGGCGAATCCAGGGGTTTCGCTACGCTTACCCCTGGTTATTCAAATATCGCCGCATACGCGGCTAAATAGCAATGACTAGGTAACGACGAGAGCAAATACGGTCGTAGGTTTTCCTTGGCCATGCCCCAACGTGGCAGTTGGAAAATCTTGTGCGTTTATTCGTCCAGTCCCCGCAGGTTGTCGTCCCCGTGTCGCCGCGATTCCATGAATGCGGACAACATGATCTGGGCGGCCAGCTTGTCGAGTTTCGCCTTCCGTTTCTTTTTCGTCAACTCGGCCTGACCGAGCAGTTGTTCCGCCTCGCTCGTGGTGAAGCGTTCGTCAAAAAAGACAACCGGGACCGACGTTAATTCGTGCAGCCACTTGCCAAACGCGCGAGCCTCGGTCGATTTCTGACTTTCGCCACCGTGCAGATGGACCGGCAGCCCAACGACAAACGTCGCGATTTGCTCCTCGCGAGCAAATTGCTCAAAATGCTGGGCATCGGCTTTCGCACCTCGACGGGTGTAATTCTCAAACGGGCTGCAAATTCGCTGCTCCGCATCGGTCACGGCGATCCCGATCCGCACGGTGCCGTAGTCGATGCCAGCGAGACGTTGTGAAGTAGGAACTTGCGAGGGCATTGTGAAAAATGATGTACGATGGACTTGGGACTCTACGAAAGGGCGATCATTTGTTGGGTGCGGATTGCATTTTGGCTGCGGGCGCGTCGCCGTTTGGTTCGGTCGTTACGGCGTTCCAATTGGGAACTTTTGCCAAGAAATGGGGAGAAACGCCGTTCAGCCACACGAGGTCGTCGGTAATTCTTGCGGCTTGGACCAAACCCGACCCACTCACGAGTCGCTGCAATCCAATTATGACAATAACGAGTGAAAGTACGACCCCCAATAGCCAAACACTCAGCGAGCCAATTTTTAATACGGCCATAATCGGCAAAACACAACCGCCCAGGACCACTAACAATACACCAATCCCCAGAATGATCCGTCGGCGTGTCATCCATTCCGCAGTCACAGGTATGTACATCGTTGCCGACGAAATCGATTCTCCAATGATTCTTAACGTGGTGCGTGGCAGAAAAGGAAACATGAATAGCCAAAGCCATGTGTGGAGCGGTCCCCAAACCATCGTCCGCACGAAACACGTGTCGGCGAGTTCGCCCGACTTGATACACCACGCTGGCAATGGAACGCCCTTCAAGACGACAAGTTGGGAATCACTCCGCCACGGACCAGTTTTTGCCATTTGTTCCAACGTTGGAAGACCCGAGCCAGATTCAGAATCGTGTTCGTTCATTGTCGTACTGTAAAAACTCGAGGAATCTCAAAACAGTGAAGTTGATCACCACGGAGTCTCGGAGAACACCGGTGTGAGGGGAATGACCAATGTCTAAGTCCCAATGACCAATGACGAAGATTTTTTGTTTTGAATTTATCGTTTTCTCATTTTGAATTTGTTTCGGATTTCGTACTTCGGATTTCGTGCTTCCCTCATTGAACATTGGGACTTAGTCATTCGTCATTTCTTCTCGAGCGGCTGTCGCTTTTCGTCGCTCACAAAGTAGCCGTTTTTCAAAAAGCTCAGCGTCGCTTCTTGAGCCTTATCATTGTACATCAAGAACGAATGGGCAACCGGGACGAGGAGGAAATCGCGCGCACCGGGTAACTTGGCCGACTCGACCGTCACGACAAAATCGTCATCGCCGTCGAGAAGCGGATTGAAACCCTTGTCATCACCACGGCCCCCGGCGACGATGCCGAACTCGCATTTCGGTGTGGCGAGTTTTTTTTCTAACTCGGCCCAACCCTTCGCCAACTGTTGGCCTGACCCGCCGACGACAAATTGGAATAAATCGTTCTGCCCGAACTTCTCAGCAATTTGGGCACCATTGTTGGGTGGGCCGAGCATCACAAAGCGTTTGATCCGGGCGTCGCCCTGCTTGCCCGTCGCTGGATCGGTCGTGTCGTGGAGATAATGTCGCACGACAAGATTGCCCAGGCTGTGACCGACGAAATAAATTTCCTCGACGCCGTCGAGATGTTTGATGATCGACGCCAGCCCCTCGGCGTGCAGGCCGACCTCTCCCCGCGTGCTGGCATATTCGACGGTCGCCGTGTGATAGTTGCCTTTTGTTTCCAAGTATTTCGCCAGCGAGTCCATCGACGACCGAGTGCGAAACAGTCCGTGCAACAACAGGACCATTTTTCCCGACATCGGCGGCAGCTTGCGATCTGTTTTGATTTGTTCGAGCTTCTTCTGACACTCGTCGAAGGTTCCCGATACCTGACGCCAGTCATTTTCGTCAAGCAGGCGACAGCCGCCGTCGATGGCGTTTTTCTGAATTCGCCAGCCGTGAAAAATCAGATAATCGGTCCACAATTGTTTGCCACCCAGCGTGGGCAGCGTGGTCGTTAGTTTATTCACCGCATCGACAGCGGCGGCTTGCAGAGGCTTGCCCGCTTCGGCCAATTTAGAAAGATGATCCCACAAACCGGCCATACCGACACATCCCCAGATAAAATTGCGGCGTTTCATGTTGGATAATACCCCTCCGTGGCACGGTGAGTTTCAGTCGGGCAAAGTACAAGCGGCATCCTGTCGCTTCATACACTTGTACAAGCGGCGTCTCGCCGCTTGATTCATGCGGCAGGATGCCGCATGTACTTTCCCTCCCACAGCATACAGTCGGAAATAGCTTGGAAGCAACGGCGAAATGGGCCATTCTCACCCTTTTCGCCCGTTTACAAACGTCCGTTCAGCCCGCACAATGACGGGAAGGCCGGTACTTGTACATGCGGCGTCTCGCTGCATGATTGGACGCGGCGAGACGCCGCGTCTACGAAGGGACCGGTTACCTTTCATCGCTACAACACCGGGGGCTTACGCCCTCCGGCTCGCCTTTGTTATTTGTTATTTCCATTCACCTTTCATCGCTCATTATTCATAATTTCACTCCCTGGAGTTCCCCCACATGCCCACGAACGGCTCGCTCAATCGTAAACTTCGCATGGCCTTGGTCGGCGGCGGTCAAGGTTCCTTTATCGGTCGCGTCCATTGCACGGCGGCCGTACTCGACAATCGGGCGGCACTCGTCGCCGGTGCGTTGTCGAGCGATGCTGCCCGGGCGAAAGCCTCAGCATCCGATTACGATATTCCGACCGATCGCGCGTATGGCTCCATCCACGAACTGATCGAAAAAGAAAAAGCCCTGCCTGCCGACAAGCGAATCGACTTTGTCTCCATCGCGACGCCGAATCACACGCATTTTGAAATTGCCAAGGCGGCCGTCGAGGCGGGCTTCAATGTGATCTGCGACAAGCCGATGACATTCGATCTGAAACAGGCCGAAGACCTCGCCGTAATTGTTGACAAGTCGAACGTCGTCTTCGCCGTCACGCACAACTACACCGGCTATCCCCTCGTGCGTCAGGCTCGCGAAATGATCCAAAGCGGCGAACTCGGCGAGATCAACGCCGTGCGGGCGTTCTACATTCAGGGCTGGCTGCGAACGCGGCTCGAAGCGTCCGACCAAAAACAGGCCGCTTGGCGGACCGATCCGGCTAAAAGTGGCGCGGCGGGCTGCTTCGGCGATATTGCGACCCATGCGTATAATCTGGGTCGCTATATGACCGGTCTGATTCCCGAAGCGATTAGCTGTCATCTCAAAACTTTTGAAGCGGGCCGCAAACTTGACGATTATGGTCACGCCGTCATTCGCTTTGAAAACGGTGCGCTCGGCACGGTGACCGCCTCTCAAATTAGTCACGGTCGCGAAAACGATCTGTATATTGAGATCGACGGAACGAAAGGCTCGCTGGAATGGCACCAAGAAAACCCGAATCAAATGCTCGTTCGCCGCAACGGCCACCCGCACTCGATTTACACTCGCGATCCGAATGCACCGTTCATGAATGACAGTGGCAAAGCGGCTTGTCGTTTGCCGAGTGGTCATCCGGAGGCGTTTTTTGAAGCATTTGCCAACGTCTATCGGTCCGCCTATGACGCGATGGTTCAACGGGCGGCGGGTGAGAAAGTCGAAAAGGTCCACACGATTTATCCCAACGTCCACGATGGCGTCGAAGGGATGTACTTCATCCAGCAATCGGTCGCGAGCAGTGTCGCCTGTGGCAACTGGTTGCCGCTGAAATACGCGAGGGCGAGGAAGTAACTGCCGTCTTGTCGCCCGGTACTACGGGCGAACGAAATGCGTGCAATGGGCTTTGCCAGTGCTGGCGGTTGCTCAACGAAAACATTGCATGACCTTCGGTCGGATGCTCGGAAACGGAATCCAACGCGGGTCGGAACCCGTGATCCTGTTCGTGCTGCTCCCGCGACAGCATTTTCATCCCGGCAGGGATGGCAGCGTTCTTGCGAGGCGACAAAACGCTGCGACCCCTCCAGGGTCGAACGGGCATATCGTAACGACTTCCGGCGGTGTCGCTCCGCTCAACCGCTGGCTAATGGCTGCAACCCCTCCGGGGTTAAATGGCTGGACTGGCCTGCGGCGGCTGAATAGAATGAATTGAATAGAATGGCGAGACAATCCTATGTGGAGGTTCCCATCACGTTGACCATTGATGTTGATCTCCCGGCCGATCTGGACCGATTTCGACTGCCGGAAGCGGTTGCCGCGCGCCTGCAAACCCTCCTCGACCGTCAAGATTCCGGCCAACCCCTGGCCACGACCGAACGAGAGGAGGCGGAAGGATTGGTCAACCTGGCAGAGTTCCTCAGCTTGTTGCGGCTGCGGGCCGAGCGTCCGACCCAATGAGCGACGTCTCTCCAAGTCTACATGCAGAGGTCGTGCTGCGAGCCGGTCATCGGTGCGAGTATTGTCGCTTGTGGAAACTGGCTGCCGCTGAAACATGAGCGAGCGAGGAAGTAAGGAAATGGACCGAAACAACTTCTCGAATTTACGTTGCTTTCGAAGGTTGCTTCCACGCTCCGCTGCGCGTCGCGGCTAAACACCCATTCAAACCGGTAAGACGACACTCTTCGAACCTTCCAACCTAACCCCAATGCCTCCTATGAAAATTCGTTGCACTGTCGGACTCTCGCTCGTGCTTTTCGCTCTCGCTGCACAGGCCGAGGATTGGCCGCAATGGCGGGGACCAAATCGCGATGGCGTTTGGTCCGAGTCGGGCATCGTTGAAAAATTCGCCGGGCCAGAACTCAAAATCCGCTGGAAGACTAAAGTCGAAAGTGGTTATTCTGGTCCGACCGTTGCCAAGGGTCGCGTCTATCTGACCGACCGCCTGATCGATCCTAAGCAGATCGAGCGAATTCATTGCTTCGACGAAAAAACTGGTCAGACGTTGTGGATGAAGGAGTACGAATGCCCCTATGAAAAAGTCGGTTACGTCGCCGGACCAAGAGCCTGCGTCACGATCAACGACGGGCGGGCCTATGCACTCGGCACGATGGGCAACTTCAATTGTCTCGACGCAGCCTCGGGCGAAATCCTCTGGAAAAAAGACCTCAACAAGCAGTACAAAATCAGAATGCCGATCTGGGGAATTGCCGCTGCCCCGTTGGTGGAAGGAGATCTGGTCGTCGTTCACATCGGCGGGACAAACGCTTGTCTCGTTGCGTTCGACCGCAAGTCGGGCGAAGAACGCTGGACCGCTCTCGATGACGATGCTTCGTACTCGGCACCGATCATGATCGACCAAGCGGGCAAGCGGGTACTCGTTTGTTGGACCGGCAGCAGCATCGTCGGCCTCGACCCGCTCAACGGAAAGCCCTATTGGACGATTCCGTTTGCCAAGGCCAAAATGGTGATCAACATCGCCACGCCGGTCATTTCGGGCGACCGCATGTTTCTCTCTTCATTCTATGACGGCTCCTACATGCTCAAGCTGAACCAGGACAAACCAGCCGCGGAAGAAGTTTGGAAACGCCGCGGTAAGAGCGAGCAAGCGACCGATGCGCTGCACTCGATCATTAGCACGCCCGTCTTTGAGAACGATCATATTTATGGCGTTGATAGTTACGGGGAAATGCGTTGCCTTGACGCCAGCAATGGAAACCGTGTGTGGGAGAATCTTACCGCGACGCCGAAAGCTCGCTGGAGTACGATCCATTTTGTAAAAAACGGCGACCGCTGGTTTTTATTCAATGAACGGGGTGAACTGTTGATTGGCAAACTGTCGCCCGCTGGCTTTGAAGAAATCAGCCGAGCGAAACTAATTTCCCCGACGACGGAACAACTGCGACAGCGGAACGGCGTGTGCTGGTCGCATCCGGCCTTTGCGGATCGCTGTGTCTTCATTCGCAATGACGCCGAGATCGTGTGTGCGAGTTTGGCGGTTGGCGAGAATTAAATGGATTGAAAAACGTTAGGAAGAAGAATCGCCACAGAGATACAAGAGGACACCGAGAAGAGTACGAACAAACACACTGGAAACTATAGTGGAATGACGAATTGAATTCCTCTTTTACCTCTCGTATCTCTGCGGCTAATTTGTATTCGTTTCGGGACTGTTCCTTAATCCATCGCTTTTTACACTGTGTCCTCCCGTTCGCACCATTTCGGACTTATGAATACCGAACGGGAAAAAACGACGGTCGAACGACTGGCTACACCGGTTCAATTCCTCAAAGGGGTCGGACCGCAACGGGCAGAGCTGCTCGCCAAGCTCGAACTCTTCACCGCCAAGGACGTTCTCTTTCAGTTCCCGCGCGACTATCAAGATTTGTCCGACCTCCGCGCGATCCACGACTTGGAAGAGGATAAACTTCAATGCGTTCACGGGACCGTGGTCGATGTCGAGCTTCGCGGGACAGGCACTGGCAAGTCAATCCTCGGCGTGCTCGTCAAGCAGGGCAACGATCATTTGCGGCTGCTGTGGTTCAATCAGCATTTTCTTCGCGAGCGATTTAAGACGGGTCAAAACGTTTTGGTCAGTAGCAAGGCCAAGCGGCACGGAACCCGTTGGGAAATGACGCATCCGCAGGTTCAGTTTCTGGAAGAGAACGAGGAGCCGCCGCCGGGAAAGCTGTTGCCGATCTATCCTTTGACCGATGGACTCGTACAGGGTTCGATGCGGCGAATTGCGCAATCGGTGGTGGAGTCGCATCTGGATTGTCTGGACGAGGTTTTTCCCGAAGCGTTTTTGGCGCAACATCGTTTGCTGCCGATCCGTGTTGCATTGCCGATGATTCACTTTCCGGACTCGCAGGCCGCTTTAGCAACGGCCCGCCGGAGATTCGTTTATCAAGAACTGTTCGTGCTGCAATTGGCCTTGGCACTGAGGCGACAAGAATCGATGTTGCAGGCGAAAGCTCCGCCGCTCGAGCCGACCGCTAAAATCGACTCACGAATTCGCCGCTTGTTTCCCTTTGAATTCACGACCGGCCAAGAGCAAACGATTCGCGAAGTCGCCGCCGACATGGCCAAGAAGACGCCGATGAACCGCTTGTTGCAGGGCGACGTCGGCAGCGGTAAGACCGTCGTCGCCCTGTATGCTATTTTGCTCGCCGTCGCACATGGTCATCAAGCGGTGCTGATGGCCCCGACGGAAGTTCTCGCCCGACAACATGCCAGGACGCTGGGACAACTGCTCGCGAAAGGTCGCGTGCGAACATGTCTCTTGACCGGCGGCCTTTCCGCGAGTGAGCGTAAAAAGGTTTTCGACAATGCAGCGTCGGGAGAAATTGACGTCGTGATCGGTACGCAGGCCATCGTCATGTCGGGCGTGGCGTTCAAGAGCCTCGGCTTGGTGGTCATTGACGAGCAGCATAAATTCGGCGTGCGGCAACGGGCGTCGCTGAAACAGGCGGGCCTTGATCCACACTACCTGGTGATGACCGCCACACCGATTCCCCGCACGGTCGCCTTGACGTTGTACGGCGATCTCGACGTTTCCACGCTGCGCGAAGCTCCGCCGGGACGTCAGCCGGTTCACACGTATGCACCGCGACCTGACCAACGGGCAAAATGGTGGGAGTTTTTTCGCAAGAAACTTCGCGAAGGGCGACAGGGTTACGTCGTCGCGCCGCTGGTCGAGGATTCCGACCAACTTGATGCGTCGAGTGTCGCGGCCGTCTACGAAGAGTTGGCGAATGGAGAACTCGAAGCGTTTCGACTGGGTGTGATTTATGGTCGTTTGTCGCCGGAGGAGAAAGAAGCGGCGATGACCGCGTTTCGACTGGGTGACACGCAAGTTCTCGTTTCGACGAGCGTGATTGAGGTCGGCGTTGATGTCTCGAACGCGACTTTGATGACAATTGAAGGGGGCGAGCGGTTCGGGTTGGCACAACTCCATCAGTTGCGGGGACGAATATGTCGCGGGACGTTTCCCGGTTTTTGTGCAGTCTTTGCCAATCCCGAGACGGACGAATCGCAACGCCGCATTCAAGCCTTCGTTGGCTCAACGGATGGGTTCAAATTAGCGGAGGTCGATTTTGAACTGCGAGGGCCGGGCGATCTCTTCGGGACGAAGCAGCACGGTCTGCCGCCGCTGTTGATTGCTGATCTTTCCGCCGATGTCACGGTTTTGGAGGAAGCTCGACGCGATGCGCAACAACTTCTCGCGGCCGATCCGGCACTGCAATCGGCCGACTTTGCGAAACTGCGGCGGATGGTTTTGGCCCGTTATGGGAAGGCACTCGATCTGGGCAGCGTCGGTTGAAATTTGGGATACTTTCTTTACCATGAACGTAACTATCTCCTACTCCTGGCTTCAGCGAAGGATTTTTCCGTGACTCGTTCCGCAATTGATTTTCCCCACACCGATCCGACCCGTATCTTTGAGCATTTTCGGGGCAACCTGGGTACGGAACTCCTGACCGTGGCGATCACCGATTTTCAAATGTTCGAGCGATTGAGAAACGGGCCGAAGTCGCCCGACGATTTGCGGGAGGAACTGCAACTCGACGAGCGGCCCTTTGTCGTGTTGTTGACGGCGATGCGGGCAATGGGACTGATTGACACGAATGTTCAGGGAGAGTTGCTCCTTTCGCCGGTCGCGACGGAACACTTGATTCCCGGCGGCGATTTTTTTATGGGCGAGTACGTCGGGCTGGCCGCCGACTCGCCCGGCGTGCGGGCGATGGCGGACCGACTTCGCAACAATCGTCCGGCGCAAGCGAAATCTGACGACCAAGGAGCGGCGTTCATCTTTCGCGAGGGACTCGAGTCGGCGATGGAGCATGAAGCCTCTGCGCGGCGGTTGACGTTGGCTCTTTCGGGCCGGGCGAAAAATGTCGCGCCCTATCTGGCCGCCAACGCGAATCTCGAACAAGCGAAGTGTCTGCTCGATGTGGGGGGTGGCACGGGAATCTACTCGGTCGCTTGCTTGCAACGCTTTCCGCAGTTGCGCGCAATTGTGTGGGATCGGCCCGAAGTGCTGAAGGTGGCCCACGAGTTCGCGCAGGAGTATGGCGTGAGTGAACGGCTGGAGTGTCGGGCGGGCGATATGTTCGCCGATCCCGTTCCGACCGGCTGCGACGTGATCTTGTTGTCAAACATCCTGCATGATTGGGATGTGCCCGATTGTCAGAAACTTGTTAACCGTTGTGCAGCGGCACTTCCACACGGAGGACGGTTGCTGATTCACGACGTCTTTTTGAACGACGCGCTGGATGGACCGCTGCCGATTGCCTATTATTCGGCGACGTTGTTCACGATTACGGAAGGTCGGGCGTACAGTGCGGCCGAGTATGGATCGTGGCTCGCGAAGGCTGGTTTGAAACCGCAAGCGATTTTACCGACGTTCATCCATTGCGGGATCCTCGGCGGCGTGAAGGATTGAAGGAGATCGTTCGGACGTCGCCCGACGACTGGAAAGGTGACAAAGCGAACAGGTGACACCGAACAAGGGTCTGCTTAACGGATACCTACGACGGAGCAATGGTCCGCACAGCGGATCCTACGAGTTTACGCGTGCGGAGCGAACGATTATTTTTCCATAGAGGTCGTCGAGGACGAATCGCCCTTGTCAAGTTTGAACAAGGGGGTGTAGCGATAGTAGACTTCGAGCGTGAGGCACGAGAGCGAAGTGATCATCAGACGACCTCCTTGTGCGCCCCAGTGATCTGGCTCAGGTGACCAGCTTCCGGTTTTGCAACCGTCATGTTGTTGGGCGTCGATCAACAATTTACGCATCGCCCGATTCCATTTTTCCCATTCAGGACCGGGGACATTGTGCATTGCTTGCGTGGCGTAGTACCAGTAGTAGGTGTCGTATTCCTGGACGATGGGGATATTGCCGATGAGATATTCGACGCCATCGCGAATGACAGGGTCATCCTTTTTCGCGCCGAGGTATTGTGAGGCCAGCACGCCGATTCCGGTCATCGAGCGTTTCGGTCCGCCGCCGTTGGTGTAAGCAAAGGCTCCGCGGCCCGCCGAGCAGGTTCGCAAATAACCTTGGGCCTTGTCGAAGGTGGCGTTGTCCACCGCGAGACCGGCCATCTTGGCCGACTTGAGTGCCATCAGTTCCCAGCCAAAGACAGAAAGGTCGCTATCGCCGGAGCCGTGGGTATAACGCCAGGAACCGAGGGGATTCATGCCTGTCTCGATGAACTTGATCGCGTTCTGAGCATGAGCTTGGAGTTTACTATCTTGGGTCATGCCGTAGGCTTCGCACATGGCAATTGTGCAGAGGCCGTGCGAATACATCTGATGATTCTCTCCGCCGGAAAGGTCGCCGTTCGTCTTTTGATTCTTGATGAGCCACGCCAGACCTTTGCCGATTTGGTCCTTGTACGTTCCTTTTTCGTGGGTTTGACCAGCAGCGAAGAACGGCAGTAAAGCGAGTGCGGTTGCGGCGGGTTCCGATTTTGAAAGAGCCGGGCCGGTGCAGGTTTTGTCGCGGCACTTCGTATTCATCGCGTGGTCCATGCTCCAATTCCCGTCGGCATTTTGATGCCGAGCAATCCAATTGAGCGCAGTACCGACAGCCCGTTCGGAAGCGCGGGTCACACCGGGGATTGCTTCGCGGCTACCGCTGCCACGGAGTCCGAAGCCGTCTCCTGCGCCCCCTTTGCCCCCTTTGGTACCTTCGCCGAGACCACTCTCGATTCCGCCGCCCCCTTTGAGAACGGGGCCGAGTCCGGCGGCCTTGATATCAAACCCCAAACCGCCACCGGGCGTAATGCCGGTCGTTGTGCCGCCCCCTTTTTCCTCAAAGATGGGCGAGTCGTCGTTGTATTGAGCCGCCTGTGCGACCGGCTCGTAATCTTTCATTTTGAGAGTGTCATCGTTAAGTTCGGACGGATCGTATTGGGGTTTGCCTGGATCGAAAATCGGAATTTCGTATTCTTTGACTTCGGCCGATTCGATCTGAGGCGTTTCCTTTTTGAGGATCAGGCTAGCGGTCCCCAACACGATCATGACGATGAGCAAGAGGACGACATGCACGATGGTACTAATGGCCCAGGTGGAGCCGTTTTCTTGAAACCAGATCTTCGTCCGTTCCTGAATCTCTTCCCAAGAGGGAAGCCGCATTTTTTGCATCGCATCTGACAAACTCATGGATGTGGTCTCCTCTGCTCAATAGACACAGAACGCTAAGGGTTCAATTCGATTGCGATGGTAGGTCCGGCCTGTGGCCTGACAAACGGTTTGACGACGAACTTATATGTCAGAGATTCATTGTCAGGCCACAGGCCTGACCTACCTGATTGTTAGTCGATTTGAGTTCCGGTTTGAAATCGGCCTTGGTCCCAAATTTTATTCCCCGAAAATTCTACGGGCGAATCAACCTCCATTATGCCTTATTCCGTGGTGGAAAAGAAAGCCCGGCTTCAACTTAAATGGGGGTAATAAGGCGAAGAATCGTCAAGAATCGGCTGGCTTTCCTGGGAAGGGGGTGCGATGTCCTCACCCGGCCGATGTTGGAGCCAGTTTGCAAACCCAGCTTCCGAGGCGTCAGCGGTCGGAACGCCCGGCCGGTGATAGGGCTGATTGGTCGGCTTGATGATCTTGTACAGCAGCAAGGCGAGCAACAGCACAACAACGACTCCGGCCGCAATATAGAGTTCATTCGCAGGGTTGGCCGGGGGGGGCAGCGGAATCGGTCGGTGCCATTCCATCCGTCCCATCAACAGCGGGGCAGGAACGGGCTTGCTGTTGGGATGGGCTTGCTGAGGTTTGTATCCCTGCACTTTGTAAAAGTATCCGTAGAAGGTCACTTTTTGATGGAGGTCGCTACCCGTTTTCATGCCCTCGGGAATCTGATCGGTAATGCCATACCAGATCCAATCGCCGGACTTTTCATTCGTGCCGACCAATTCATACAGGTGGTCTACACCGAGGACATTCTCCTTTGGGACTGCAAAGGGAAGCAGTTGGCGAACGTTCAAGGCGACCTTGAACAGTTTTCCCCGATTGGTTTCCGCACCCGACACGCTCGTTAATTCGCGAAATGGGGGCGGTTTTTGTCCCTTCGTTCGAGCTTTGAGAATGTCGAGCGATTGTAATTCGACCCAGTGCAGCACTTTCCAATAGGACTTCATCTCGATGGGTGCGAGATTCACCGTCAAATCTTTGATCGGTGCGAAATCCTCTTGAGCTTCTTTCCATTCGTCTGGGTCCAGGTCCGTTCCCGCGATGATCCAAGCCGGTTCGTCAGGGTTTGTTTCCGGATGTTTCTGCTCTGGCGACGGATTGGCCGTTTTCGTTTCAGCGGGCACAATTGTTTCACTGGGCAGCGTTGCAGCGTTCGGCGGTGTTGATTCCGTCTGGACTTTCGCGGCAACTGGCCGGATTGGATTTTTTTTGACGACGGCAACATCGTCGGCGTTTTCGTCGGGTTCCTTGTCGAGCCACTTCCACATCGACGCATCGCGCGACTGAAAGATCAACATTCCGATCACGAGCAACATCGCCAGCATCGCGAACAATCTGGGGAGTTCTCCTCCCTGAAACAAACGATGGCGTGAGCGTGGCGACACGATAAGCCCGTGAAAAGTGGGTGTGTGAATTGGATTCTTAAACCGACACGGCGGATGTCTTTATTATCCCCGCCGACAAAGAACGGAGCAAGCCGGTTGCAAGTTCTGAAGCCGAAAGGAGGTTCTCGGGAAAGACTTCTGACCAATGATTATCGTCTCAACTACGAATCCTATTCCCGACCCTGTCCGGCTTGAATCCTCGGGGAAATCTCTTTACTTTCGCCAATTTCGGCTAACTTTGCCCCTAATTCGCAAATCATTGATCCCATCCGCCCCTTTTGATACGATATTGTCATAAGTAGGGGTCTGCGCTTGCTTTGACGTTAATACATAACTTCGCAAAGGGGTTGGGAGTCAGTTTCGCGGTTGAGACGTTCAATTTTTGAAAATCTTCGCCGCAAAACTGACTCCCGCCCCCCCTCGCATCGCCCCGGTGCCCCCTCGACTTCCCGCCGCACGACCTTCCTGGAGATGCCCTCATGCTCACGATCTTTGGCCGCGAACAAGGAAAATTTTGCGACGGAATCAACCGCCGCGCGTTTCTGCAAATCGGCGGCATGACCCTCGGCGGAATGTCCTTGCCCCAAATGCTACGGGCAGAATCGGCCAGCGGTGTGCGGCTCTCGCACAAAGGGATCATCAATATCTTTTTGCCGGGTGGACCGCCTCATCAAGACATGTGGGATTTGAAAGTCGATGCACCGGTCGATATCCGTGGCGAGTTCAATCCGATCAAAACGAATGTCCCCGGAATTGAAATCTGCGAACACTTTCCGCAGCTTGCAAAAATGGCCGACAAGCTGGTCTTCATCCGCTCGATGGTTGGCGCGCACGGCGATCACTTTGCGTTTCAATGTCAGACCGGTCGCAAGAAAGACAATCAACCGCAAGGGGGCTGGCCCTCGCTGGGAAGCACTCTCTCGAAGCTGCACGGCTCTGTCAACCCGGGCATCCCACCGTTCGTTGGTCTCGCACCGAAGATGGGACACATGCCCTGGGCGGACCCTGGACAGCCCGGCTTTTTGGGACCGGCCCACGCACCGTTTCTGCCGAGTGCCGAAGGTCGCGATAACATGGTCCTGAATGGTCTGTCGCTGGATCGCCTCAAGGATCGCAAGCAACTTCTCAATCGCTTTGACAGATTTCGTCGCGATGTTGATAACAGCGGCATGATGTCCGGCCTTGATGCTTTCAATGAACAGGCCCTCGGCGTGTTGACGAGCAGCAAACTGGCCGACGCCTTGGATATTTCTAAGGAAGACGCCCGACTCGTCGAGCGATATGGCAAGGGCGACCCCAAGAATCGCGACGATGGCGGCCCGAAACTGATGGAGCATTTTCTAATCGCTCGCCGTTTGATCGAGGCGGGCACGCGCTGTGTCACGGTCGCGTTCAGCCGTTGGGATTGGCACGGCCAAAATTTTGCCGCCGGTCGTCAGGACATGCCGATGCTCGATCAAGGGGTCTCTGCCCTGGTGGAAGACTTGCACAATCGGGGCTTGGATAAAGACATCGCGGTCGTCGTGTGGGGCGAGTTCGGCCGCACGCCGAAGATCAACAAGGACGCCGGTCGCGATCACTGGCCACAGGTCAGTTGTGCGTTGCTCGCGTGCGGCGGAATGCGGACCGGTCAGATCATCGGCTCGACCGATAAGTTCGGCGAACATGCCAAAGATCGACCCGTCACGTTCCCCGAAGTTTTTGCCACGCTCTATCATTCGCTGGGCATCGACACGAATCACGTCACGGTGAACGACCTAGGTGGTCGACCGCAATACTTGGTCGATCATGTGGAGGCGATGAAGGAACTGGTGTGAGGAGAGAATGACGAATGTCCAATCAATGACTAAATGACTATTTTTTGGCATCAATCGTTGTTTTGAAACGACAGCAGAGTTTCGGTCTTCCCGTTCGACATTCCGTCATTAACTCATTGAATTAGACATTCGTCATTAGAAATTAGTCATTCCAACGATTCCGTTTGGAGCCGCGTGAAAAGGAGTCCACGAGATGGGACGAAAAAAGAAATCGAAAGCCGAGCCATTGGAACCGGCTCAACCGTCGGACTTGATGACGGAGATTGTTCGGCAGATGGTGTCGGGTGGCAGTCCGCCCGATTTGACTCGGTTGAGACCTCAACCGCCCGATCCGTCTCCACTTTTGTCGTCTGACGCCGAGTTGATCCGACTCTCCGAGAAGCAGCGTAAGGTGATCCTCGAACGGACCAACATCTCGCCACCCCTGCGGAAAAAACTTTTGGACGCCAAGGGGGACGTTTCGTTTGATTTTACCGATCTTGAATTTGACGAATTGGCGGGCATGGTTGACGCCCTCATCTTTACGTCGGAGCGTGCCAAAGATCCAGTCCTCTTGAGTCCTGGCGAAAAAGTCTCCCTCCAAGAGGTATGGAAACAGTTTACGGACATCTTCGCCCATTTTCGTTCACTCCCTGGCGTGGACAAAGACGATGCAGACCGCGAAGGGGGCGAACTCCCGCCTGTAACCGATCTGTTATTCCAATTCAAGATTACGCTCAAATACATTACGCCCAAAATCTGGCGGCGGGTGATCGTACCTGACTGCCAACTGATCGACCTGCACGACGTCATTCAAACCGCGATGGGCTGGTATAACTGTCATTTGCATTCATTCACGATCGACGACGATGAATATGGCCCCGAAGAATTGTGTGACGATGATCCGAGTGTCCGCGACGAAAGTACCTATCTCCTGAGCGAACTGTTTTCGAAACAGAGCAAAGGATTGAAGTTTTCCTACGAATATGACTTCGGCGACGGTTGG
>JAYUFG010000519.1:0-9095 GCA_043738845.1 Planctomycetaceae bacterium | reverse complement strand
GGTCTGAATGCCGTGAACAAATGGCAATTCGGGAAACTGTTGTCGGGGCGGTTCGGACAAATAATAGCGCGCACTGGACCATTTCCAATCAGTCGCCCGTTGGCACAACTTTCGGCGAACTGGATTTTGGTGAATGTAGTCGAGCGAAGCTTGAATGGCGGCCGGCTTGAACAAGTTTCGATCAAAGCCTGGGCCTTCTTGCCAAAAACGAAAGCATTTTTTCCCCGGCCGTTCTTGAACGGTCAAGGTCTGCAAGAGCGAGCTACCGCTGGCCGTCAACAGATCCTTGATTTGCTTCGAGCAAGGCTGTTTGAGCCGCGCCAAAAACCGGTCGATGTCGCCCGTGGGAGACAGAGGGAAGACTCGCAGGTGTACATGTTCGGGCATGAAGACGAAGGCGACAAGTTGCATGTTCGTTTCTGTGGCTGGCACGCTATCGGTATGCTCACCGCGTGGACGCGGCGGCTAAGCGATAAGGCACTGCGGGGGGCAAGGTGGCCACTCGAATGCAAGTAAGCCAGTGGCACACATTACAATCGCAAGTGGCACCCGGCGGCTGGCACGCTGTCGTTATGCTCACCGCGTGGACGCGGCGGCTAAGCGATAGGGCACGAGGGGATTGTCAGGCCACGGGCCTGACCTACGAGGCTTTGATCGGCCGTACGAGGCTGACTTGACCCGCCGGGTGACTAACTTAAAATGCGCAGACACAATCCTGTCGTCAAACCCGCTACGGACAATTCATGCGAACCGCCGTTTTCAGCACCAAAGCCTATGATCGGGAGTTTCTCACGGCCGCCAATGCGACGTACCAACACGAATTGACGTTTTTCGAGCCGCGACTGAAAGCTGACAGTTGGAAACTGGGTGAAGGCTTTCCCGCCATTTGTGCCTTTGTCAACGATCAACTGGATGCCCAAATTCTAACCTCTCTGCAACAAACCGGAACGAAGCTGATCGCCCTGCGGAGTGCGGGTTTCAATCACGTTGATATACGGGCCGCGACGGAATTGGGGCTGACGGTGGTCCGCGTGCCCGCCTATTCGCCTTATGCGGTCGCTGAACACACACTCGGCCTGATTCTGACCCTCAGCCGAAAATATCACAAGGCTTACAACCGTATTCGCGAGGGCAACTTTTCACTCGAAGGGCTGCTGGGTTTCGACCTTCATAGCCAAGTGATTGGAATTGTCGGGCTTGGCAAGATCGGATCGGTGTTGGCTAAAATCATGCGCGGGATCGGCTGTCGTGTGCTGGCTTACGATGGACATCCCAAGCCGGAGGCCGAATCGCTCGGCGTCGAGTTGGTCACGCTCGAAAAGTTATTTGCCGAGGCCGATATTGTTTCACTCCATTGTCCCCTTCTGCCGCCGACGCATCACATGATCAATGCGGCCGCCATCGCCAAAATGAAGCCAGGCGTCATGCTCATCAATACCAGCCGCGGCGCACTCGTCGATACGCAGGACGTCATTCACGGTTTGAAGTCGGGCCGCATCGGCTACTTCGGACTCGACGTTTACGAAGAGGAAGCGGCCCTGTTTTTCGAAGACCTGTCGGGCCAAGTTATTCAGGATGATATTTTTTCCAGGCTAATGACGTTCCCGAATGTCCTCATCACTGGGCACCAAGGGTTCTTTACCCGCAATGCGCTGCACGAGATCGCCGACGTGACGCTCGGTAACATCGCAGCGTTTGAAAAGGGCGAGCCACTGGTGAATGTCGTTCGTGAATCGTAGCCAAGGTTGCTCGTAAATTCCCGGATATTTTTTCAAGGCTTCTTGATCGAAAAATAAATCACTGCCAACAGCAACAACACCAGCAGGCCAATCGCGACCGACATCAATGTTACCAGCGGTTTGGAAAAGGTCGGCTCGTCGTCGGGAGAATCTTCGCCGGGTCGCACCGGAACTTGCCGCAGGGTGTCTTGATTGGCGGCGAAGGGAAAAGTCCCTTGCGAGCGTTGGCTGGGACTGTCTTGCAGGGCCGGGTCTTGATAACCGACGTCGAGAAATTCCGGCTCGGTGTCCTTCAGGTTCACGACGCCATGCTGCGGGGTCGCGATGAACGTGAGGGGTGCCAGCGGAGATTGCGCCAAAAAATTTCCTTCGATCCGATCCTCTGCCCAGGGTGAGAGCCGTGCGACGAGTTCTTCCATCGTTGGAATTCGTTCACGATAGTCCTTTTTCGTCATCGCCTCCATCACGTCAATAAAATCTTCGCTCAGGTGAGGATTGAACCGCCGCGGATTCAGCGGAATCGCATCGGGATCACAATGACGCCGGACCTTGTCGCGAGTTGTTCCGCCGGGATGCGGCACTTTGCTCGTCACTGCGTAATACAACGTACATCCAAGTCCATACATATCGCTGACGGGCGCGACATCATACGGCGTGAGAATCTGCTCCGGCGAAAGATAGTCCGCCGTCCCGACCACTTTTCCCGAGCGGGCTTCCTCCTCGTCCGAAAGCATCATCCCGACCAAGCCAAGATCAGAGACTTTCGTTTTCCCTTCGGGCGTCACGAGCAGATTTCCTGGTTTGACGTCGCGATGAACAAAGCCCCGCTGATGAGCATGAGCCAAACCCTTGGCCGCTTGTGAGATAATCGTGGCCGCCTCGCGTTCGGAGAGAACACCCCGCTTGCGCACGAGCTTTCGTAAGTCAGCACCTGGCACGTACTCTGTCACTAAAAAGTGGGTCGTTTTTTCGCGGCCAGCGTCGAATGCTCGAACCAGATTTTCATGGTCCAGTTGAGCCTGTGCCCGAATCTCGCGAAGGAAACTGGCGACAGCCTCGGGCGTACACTTATCATGCGGCAGAACCTTGATGGCGACGATGCGTCCCATCAAAGGATGTTCGGCTTTGAAGACCTGCCCCATTCCGCCTTGTCCAATCGAGTCGATGATCTGATATCCGCCGAGTGTGAACTTTGTGCGACCGCCGAGAAGCTGCTCGGCCTGCCACTGATTCAGACAGCCCATCTCGACGAGTTTCGCGGCGAGTTGACCATCGAGGATTTCAGTGCCGTCGGGAAACTGGATTTCTAGCTCAGCCAGCGCATCGTCGAGCGTTTCTTGGGCGACGAGACCGCTGTGCAAGGCACAACTACGAAATAAAGACCGATGGGAAGTATCCACGTTGAGAAACGGCGCGATGGGTAGCAACAACGGGGCGAAAAAGCAAACACGCGGAAACATCGCAACGGATCACTTGAATTCTAAGTGAACGCGATCAATCCGTCGAGATTGTCCCTTCGCAATCTGACGATCCTGTGTATTAGAGGCCAAACTTACTTCGCTTTAGATACAGCGTTGGCGGTGAGATCCCGGTCTTGAACGGTCGGTTGCGAGCCCGACTTGGAGGGGTCCGGTTTGGGAGAATCGGCTTCGGGAACGGTGGCGGCCCGATTGGCCGCGTCCAATGCCTGAGCATGAAGAACGGTGATCTGCTCGGCCATCTCGCGGTTCTCTTTGAACTTGGCCCGCAATTCGGCAACTTTGGCGGCGTGCTGGGTTTGCAACTGTTCCAGGAACTTACCCAAAGCGACCTGCTCGGTTTTGAACTGTGGTAAATCCTTCGTTAATTTTTCAGCCTCGGTCTTTTCAGCGAGAAACGCAGCGTCGGTTTCCTGTACGGATCGCTGCAAGGCTTTGATTTCTTCCCCCAACTGAGTTGCATCCGAGAGCACCAGGGTGTACTGCCGTCGCAAGTCTTCGAGCATCGGGGCGTATTCTCTCATCGGCCGACGATAAATCGGTTTTGAGTCGGCAACGGCCAGCGCTTTTTTATCGGCGATCAAATCGTCCGCGCCGGGAATGTTTCCTTGACCCACTTTCGGCAGCCAAGCGATTTGCTCCTTCTCAAATTTTACTTGCACTTCTTCCATCTTAACTTGGGCCGCATCGGGATTGCCAGCGTCGTCGTTGGGAACTTTGACCTTTCGAGTGACCGGCAATTCGCTCGCACTTTTCGGTGGAGTATACTCTTCGATAAATTTTACTTGAACGTAAATCCGGTCCGCCAAATTCTTATCGGCCAAGTCTTCGGCCGTAGCAGGTTGGCCATCTTTTTTGAATTCGTTTTGAACCTCGGGAGTAAGTTTGCTAAGCAGTGCGTCGCGCAGTTTGGGATCGTCGAGCGTTTCGCTGAACACGCTGCGGTCGTCGAGCGGCATCGATTCGTAGACATTCACCTTGCGGACGTTCGCAATCCGATTGAGATCCGCTTGTGACGGTAGGTAAGTCAACTCGAGATCGATCTTCTTGGCGTCGGCTTTCGTGACTTTGAATTCGCCGATGTACTCGCCACCTGCGGCCACATCAACATCGCCAAACAGACAGACGATCGACTTATCGGCGATTCCGTGCGGGTCTTCGCCCTTCCAATCGACCGAAATTTTGGTGCCATTCTTGCCAGAGGTTTCCAAGGTTCGCCAGACGCGCCCCCGATTGATCGTCGTGCGGTCAATTTCATCACTCAGTTGTTTGATTCCCCGTTCAACCTTGTTGTTTTCGATTTTTCCTTTGAGGAGTTCGGCGTTCGACTGTTCTTTTTTCGCCAGCGGTATTTGATACGTGTTTTTCAGGTCATCATGCCAATTGCGGCGGGTGGCCAGCGATCGCAAGCTGAGGTAGACAAACGCACCAGCGGCGAAAAAATTCAACACGACCATCATGATCGTGTGCCACCGCCACGTCTTGGCGGAGAAAAACCAACAGACGAAGGCCAATATGACCAGGATCAGGGCCACGATTTGAAGTGATTGGCTAAGATCCATAGATACAATGGGGTAGGAGAACACCGCGAAAAGGATGATGACTTGATAATAAACTGGGCACACGGGCGAGTCAAGTTTATTCGAGTCGAAGGATGAACCGACAAATCTTGCGTAACCACTGGATGAATAACGAGTTCCGGCGATCCATCCACCTGACTCTGGCGGAATATCCCGTACAACCGGACCAACGAAACCGCACGGATGAGGCACGTAAAAGGAGAATCGTGGGTGCGAGGTTGGCTTATTGCAGGATTGATTAGGACATAAGCCCAAAATAACTTCCCGGGTTCGCAATCGTCGGTTAGCCACGCAAGCGAAGGGCAAAATATCCAATTACGGGGCGCGGTCATTGTCAATTCGGAAAACTATTTTGAGCCACTCCATATCGCGTTGCTGGGCGTCCGTCCACAATTAAATTCACGTCCTCGTTGTCTTGCGGATGTTGAGGCGAATTCGATGGTGGTCAGAGGCGATGGCCGTCAGGCCGCAGGCACTGACCTACAGCGGATGAATCGGGAAAGGGGAGGAAAAAGAGGGTTCGCGTTGGTTTGCGTTGGGCGATAGAATGGGCCAGTGATGCGATGCAAATGATGACTGACGGTTCATCCGACACTGCGGCATTTTTTTGTTTTGTGTTTTTACTTTTGCGTTCA
Organism: Planctomycetaceae bacterium; assembly: GCA_043738845.1. GTDB lineage: Bacteria > Planctomycetota > Planctomycetia > Pirellulales > DASRSE01 > DASRSE01. Next base: position 3,663 of record JAYUFG010000519.1, on the reverse strand, counting down.
TTCCATCGAACAGGGAGCTTACGCTCCCCGCTCGCCACCCCTCACCACCTCCCATGTCCCAATTTGATATTGATCTTGCTGCCTGTCGCGGGCGACAAAAACGTGTCTTGGCCGAAATGGCCGAGAAAAAACTGGACCTTGTCGTTGTGACCGTTGCCGAGCATGTGCAATGGCTGGCGGGACCACGATACGATTTTAAGTTCGCACCGGTCGCCGCTCTTAGTGCCGATGGTCATCTCACGCTTGTTGCGCCGGGTCGCAAGGGAAAACCGCTCGACATCGTTGCGGCCGCCGATGAAATTGTCCCCTATGAAGCTCAGTGGCTTTCGACCCTGCGGAACGATCAGCGGGCGGCGGCGGCGGCGGTGTTGCTGAAAACTTTGTCGGGAAAAAGTAAACCCCGTCGCGTCGGCGTCGAGTATTCTTCGTGTGGCCCGCATCTTTCGCAGCAATTTCAACAGATGGGTGCGGAACTGTGCGACATCGAGCCGCAACTCTATTATTTCCGTCGTCGCAAAGATGCCGATGAACTGGCTCGGCTGAAAAAAGCGATTGCCGGAACGGGCCGCATGTATGAACTGGCTCGACAGATCGTGAAGCCGGGCGTGAATGAACTCGATGTGTTCAATCAATTGCAGGCGGTCGCCGTGCGCGATTATGGCGAGATGCTCACGGGGACGGGCAACGATTATGCCTGTTGTGCGCGGGGCGGTCCGCCGCGAGATCGCATTGCCCAGGCGGCCGAGTTGTACGTCCTCGATTTGGGGCCAGCCTTTCGGGGTTATTTCGCCGATAACTGTCGCACGATTTCCGTCGATGGAAAACCGACCGACCCGCAGAGGCAGGCGTGGGAACAGATCATGAAAATTTTCCCGCTGGTCGAGCGGACGGTGAAGCCGGGGAAGAAGTGTCACGAACTGTTCGACGAAGCAGCCGCGATTTTGAAAGAGTGTTCGCTCGGTGTGTTCGATCATCATCTGGGTCACGGGATCGGACTTTATCCGCATGAGGCACCGCACCTCAACCCGAACTGGGATGATGTGTTTGAAGAAGGCGACGTGTTCGCGTGCGAGCCGGGTTTGTACGGCCCGACGATCAACGCGGGCATTCGACTGGAAAATAATTATCGCGTAACGGCGACGGGAGTGGAGTTGCTGTCGGATTTTCCGTTGAATTTGTAGGCAGGTGAATACAATTGCTGCGATATTGAGTGCGACCGGCGAATTGAATGCGATCCGGGGCTGATACCAAGTGTTCCGCTGGCTATAATAAGGACGTGCGTATTTCACCCAAGGAGTTAAGCCATGTCCGAAACGGCTGAACGGTTGTTAGCGACATTTGATTCGCTTCCGCCGCAAGAACAACACGAGATTATTACGGCCATGCTCCGTCGTAGCGGAGAGTTTCCCAGCGGCGTAATCACAAACGATGCACTGGTTGGTTGGGCCGATGACCTATTTCAGACGTTAGACGGAGGGGAATCGCATGGGGACGCTTCCGGCCCGCGGTGAGGTATGGCTTGTCGATCTAGGAATGGTTGCGAAAGTCCGTCCTTGTTTGGTACTGAGTATTCCTCCGAGCGATAACAACGACCGTGCCTTAACGACAATCGTTCCCCACACAACGAGTACGCGAGGTTCCCGTTTTGAAGTGAATTCCGAAGTTCGATTTCTTAAGGTCGGGGCGTTTGACGCTCAAAACTTGGTGACGATTCCGATTGTGAAGCTGGTTCGTCGCCTGGGAACGCTGCCGGTAGAACAAATGTCGCAAGTCGAAGAGGTCGTAAAAACATGGCTCGGCATGAAGTCCACGTCTGCGGAATATTTTTCGAGTGCGGGTCGTGACGTTCAACCGCACGATGTTTGACAGGGAACATTCGCGACCGCTAGACTTTGTTATTCATCCGCCCCATTTTTGCCCCGTCAAAACGTGGATTCTTCCGCCCATGATTACGAACTTACGCTGGTTAGTTCTCATCCTCACTGTGAACTTTCTCGTCCCCACGGGAGTAAACGCCCAATTTCCGTGGTTGGGCGGGAACGGGAAGACGCTTTCCGACCAGCCGAAGGAGCAACAAAGCACGGTTCGAAAAATCGTTGAATTGGGTGGCGACTTTGAGGGTTCTAGCAAGACGGTGCTGGTTGGCTTCTACGGACAGAAGTTCACCAATGAAACATTTAAGTACCTGACACCGCTGGTCGACGTGGAACACTTGTTGTTCATGAGTATTCCCGCCGATGACGACGCCTTCGTTCATTGTAAGAACCTTAAAGCCGTGGGGTGGCTCCAAATTAGTTCGTGTAAATTCAACGGGACAGGCTTGAAACATCTTTCCAAATGTAAAAAGTTATCGACAATTTACATCGACGATACTCCGGTAACGGACGAATGTTTGGAAATTCTGGCGACGTTTGAATCTCTTGAAGTTCTTGATATTTCACCTGGTCGTATTCCATCGAAGCTCACGTCCAAGGGGGTCGGCAAACTCACTGCGTTAAAAAAACTTCAATACCTTCATCTCGACATGGCGGAATTTTCACCCGACTTTGAAAACACGATGAAGGCACAGTTGCCAAACTGTAAAATAAGCCTGAACCAGGAATCAAAATAGCGGTCGAAATAACGGGTGAAACAAATCGAAGAGGTCTTCCGAACGCTCGATAAAATGACCTGTTCGTGTGGACCCTTCGCGCTCTTTGTTCCTTGGCGGTGGCTATATTTCACCGCGAAGTAACGAAGATCGCGAAGGGACGAAGAGAGGTTTTTGACACGATCACTTGTCGGACCGATTTCCTCCGTTTTCAATCGTTGTGAACGTTATTTATGCGATAATCCTTTCGAGTCCAAGAGTTGCGCTCCACTCCTGGCTACTTAAATGTCGTTGGCAACGCGACTGAATATATCCATTGCTGAATTTTCGTTTTTTTTCCGTATTTTGAAAGTTAATTAAAACCCAATGACCGAAACTTTGCCCCGCTGGGATGTCTCGAACCTCTACTCCAGTCTCGAAGGGGACGATTATCGCGCCGCGTTTGTTGCGCTCGATGAAGCGATTTCAAAGATGGAGCGGTTTTGCGATGCGGCAGGCGTGCGAAGGATGACGCCGCCACCGACCGACAAGGGTGCCACCGCAATTGCGAAATGGGCGACTCAAGTGACCGAGGCCGTCGAGCGGGCGAACGATGTGAACCAGCGATACGAAACGCTCGAAGCGTTTGTCTATGCTTTCTATAGCACGAACAGTTACGACGCGGCGGCTGCGAGAGAAACGTCCCGCCTCGAAGTTCTCGACACGCGACGACAGAACTTGTCCGTGAGATTAAAAGGTTGGATTGGCTCGCTCGCCGGATTGCTCGAAAGGATCATTGCCTCGTCGCCGTTGCTCAAGAGCCACGAGTTTTTTCTGCGGGACACAGCCCGGCAAAGCCAGTTTTTGATGAGTGAGGAACTGGAATCGCTCGCGACGGAGATGTGTCTGGACGGCGGCGGTGCTTTTGGCAAGCTGCAAGGGAACGTCACGAGCCAATTGAAGGTCGCGTGGGAACGAAACGGAACAACGGAAATTGTCCCGATCACGGTCGTGCGAAATCTGTCGTTTGATCCGGACGAAGCAATACGAAAACGAGCTTACGAAATAGAATTACAGGGTTGGGCGTCGGTCCG
>JAYUFG010000518.1:0-9109 GCA_043738845.1 Planctomycetaceae bacterium | reverse complement strand
TGACGAGTTCGTCGGGCACCAATTCGGACGGGTGTCCCGCACAGGCCGACAACGCATGTTGGAAATAATAAAGTCGCAACTCTGCGTCGCCCGCTTCTTTGGTCACGATGTCTTCAATCGTCCCGCTCGCTTTTTCCAACCACTTCGGCACGACTTTCGCTTTTTGTTGCCAATTTCCCCAGGCAATATCGTAACCGGTGCCAAGATAACTTTCCGCCATGATCTGTTTCGCATTGCGACGGGCAACAACATTGTCCGATTGCGACATGACCTCCGCCAGCTTGATTGACTCGACGTAGGCGTTCAACGCTTGTTTGTAGTCGGGTTGCGGACCGCCGGAAAGACAGCTTCCCAATTGTCGCTTGGCGTGGGCTTTTGCAGCGGACGACAAATCGGCGATGCTCAAAACGCGGTTCAAGGCTTCCATTGCCAGATCGCGATCTCCCTTGACTTCGAGAATGTGTGCCCTTGTGAGTTGGAAATCGAGATTATCGCCATCGACAGCAATCGCTTCGTCGGCGGAGCGGAGGGCGTCGTTATAACGGCCTAGGCTCAACAGCAACTCGGCCTTTAACCACAGCGCATGATCCAATTTCGGGTCAAGTCGTAACGCTTGATTCAAGTCAGTCAGGGCACTCGACGGTCGCTGATAGACGTCCCCCTCCGCTCGCAGCACGAACGGGACCGGTTCAATTTGCTCGAGCAAAACTTGGGTGACGACGGCGGTCGGTTTGTCTTTGGCATAGGTGAACGTGACGCCCCGTTCGGGAAACGAGAGGCCAATCGTCGCACCGCGGTCGTCGATCACCGTGACCGGACGGACCGTGGTCAGGTTTAATTGTTTGATGATCGTGGCGGGTGGATATTGCGTCGAAAAATAGACGACAATCGCGCTGATGTGGTCGTCGGTTACGGTGACGTCGATCCGCTTGAATTCTTTCGCATCATAGGAGCGGAGTTCGCCCTGCTTGTCGCCCACTTTGCGCGGGCGGACTTGGCGCGGTTCACCCCAGTTTGAAAGCTCGGAAGAAGCCGCACCCGGTTTGACGCCGTTGAACGGGGTTGTTTCGGTGGGCAGCGGTGGCGAAGTCTCGTCGGTCGCGACTTCATTAAGTGCGGGAGCGGGCCGGGTTGTGCGAAGGGGCGCGCCGGGCGTCGTCCCTTCCGCAATCGGTGTGGCCTCGGCAACACGCTGCGGTTCAGTTACGGGTGCCGATTCGGCAACCGGTTCGAGCGTAACGCGACGGGGCGCGGCCGGATTTTTGTTGGGCAATGCAACGTCGTCACCCGCCGTCGCGAACGACGGAGTGAGCAAGTTCAGAAATGTCGCCAATGCCAAACACGAACCGAGATAGAAGACTCGGCCAATTCTTTGGCAGTGTACTGGTTGAACTTTTTGACAGCGTACTGTTGGGCAACGCATCGCGTGCTCCTCCCTGAACACCGGTAAGAACCGATTAGATGAATCCATTCATCTGAAATGATTTGCCGCGCCGCCCAATTCAAGGGAGGCACGTCAACGGCCGAGAAGTATAACGATTCCCCGTATTTCGCCAAGACGAATTCTTCAAACTCGCCTTGACACAATAACTTGACACGATAAATCGAACCTCTACTTTAAGTTACTTCGTCCAATTTACTCGCAGTTGCTGATTGAAAAGACTGGCCTTGCGACGCTTAGCGTGAAGATGGGCAGTGTGCGGGATATGAATAAAGCGACAAATGCGGAATGTGAAAGAATGAATTGGGAGTGGTAGGTCCGGCCCGCAGCACTGGCCGACAATCTGGCACTCGCGATCTATAGCCCCATTCCGACATAACCGCCGAACGAGTCGGTCGTCTCTTGCAACTTGGCCAGCCGTTGCTTGGTCTGTTCCAGGTCGCCCGCCGCAATGTACAAATCAAATTCCGCCGCGACCGCTTTGCCCACCGTATCGCGAAACCAGGCCACGATCGGCTCGGTCAGCCAGTCGCACGTCTCGCGAATCAGTTCGACGTGCAAATTGCAATCTTGCGTTTTTTGGTCGTTGGCGTCGGTGATGACGGTCCCGTCAAAGCGAAACTCCAACAGACCCACCTCCGGCCGGTTGGTCAAATGAAACGCACACTTTGCATTGTACAAGTAATATGTATTGTGCGAGCCAAAGGTTTGCAGTTGGTGCTTGATTCGCTCACACCGGGCACGATACTTGGGCGAGGCATCGATGGGAACATCCATCCGCCCGACCGAACGCAACGGCAAACAATCAAACGTGATTTCGACGAATTGAGTCATAGGATTTCGGTTTTCCCGCCTGCTGATTGACAAGTTCTCGACCACCACTTACCGATTGATATTGGACCAAATCCCGAGACCGTTCGCAATTACAGGGCTGGCTTACAAACCGTCTGCCATCGAAGAAGGAATTCTCGATCCGATTTAAGTCAAGGAGTATTCTACGAAGGCGATCATTCTTTATAAGTTCGTCCATTGTAGTGAATCCTGCATTTGGGCAAAATTCTCTTGAATTCGTCCAAACCCTGTGTGGTTATGAGGCTGCCATCAAGATAAATCACGGTAAGTTGCGATTGCCCCTGAAGACCCAGGAGGCTAGCGTCCGTAATTTTGGTGTTTTGTAGCTTAATTTCCCGAAGTTGCGACAAGCACTTCAATGTCACGATCCCGACATCGCTCACAAGTGTGCCGCTGAGATCAAGCTCTGTTAGGCCGGTCAAATGAACCAACCCGGCATCGGTCACTTTCGTGTTTTGTAGGTATAGCCGTTCAAGTTGTGAAAACGGCGCGAGACATTCCAAGTCAGAATCGGACAGTTTTGACCGAGAAGAAAAATCGATGTAATCCACAAAATATACAAAGTCATTGGGGAGTATGTTTCGAAACGCCCAATGGAACGATGACTTTTCGTGGTACCCAAAATAACCACTCAACCGCTGTACGCGATTCACGGCTACGATTTGGCGACCAACAGGGATCAATATCCATGCAGCCAAACCACACAGCAACAACAAAACAATGTAAAAAATCCGCAGTCTGTTGTGAAACCAGCGGAGTTTTGACGGAGCGACGGTGTTCAGTTCAAACGTCATGCCCCGATTTTAGCACGAATGCGGGAAAATACACCCGTCCAATTGGATCGTTTTTCACCCGTCGAGATCTGGATTCTTACGGCCTTGAGATCGCCCCTTTTCGCGGGTAAGATGGCCCTTTCCTCATTCGATAATTTTTTCGACAGAAAGCACTCCCTTGAGCAAGAATAAGCCCCTCAATATCGCCGTCATCGGCGGAGATGGTACCGGTCCCGAAGTCGCCCGCGAAGGACTCAAAATTCTCGAAGCGGTCGCCAAACTCGAAAACTTCACGTATCAACTGACGCATTTCGACTTTGGGGGCGAGCGGTATCTTCGCACGGGCGAGACTTTGCCCAAGGGGGCCGTGGACGAGTTGCGAAAGTTCGACGCGATCTATCTCGGTGCGGTGGGACATCCCGATGTGCCGCCGGGCGTGCTTGAAAAAGGTCTGCTGCTTGAACTTCGCTTTCAACTCGATCAGTACATCAATCTGCGGCCGGTTAAACTGTTTCCCGGCGTCGAAACGCCGCTCAAAGACAAAGGCCCGGCCGACATCGACTTCGTGGTCGTTCGTGAAAACACGGAGGACATGTATTGCGGTGTCGGCGGTTTTTTGAAAAAGGGAACCAAGGACGAAGTCGCCGAGCAAACGGCCATTTACACTCGCAAGGGTTGCGAGCGGTGCATCCGCTGGGCGTTTGAACTCACGCGCAAGCGAAACAATCCCAAGAAAAAATTGACCCTCGTTGCGAAGACCAACGTCCTGACGTATGGCCACGATCTGTGGTGGCGGACGTTCCAAGAAGTTGCGAAAGAATATCCCGACATTCAGGCCGACTATAATCACGTTGATGCCTGCTGCATGTGGATGGTGAAAACGCCCGAGTATTATGACGTGATCGTGACGACCAACATGTTCGGCGACATCATCACCGACTTGGCAGCGATTTTGCAAGGTGGTCTTGGCGTCGCGGCGGGCGGAAATCTCAACCCCGATCCGGGCGGCGTCAGCATGTTCGAGCCGATGGGTGGCAGTGCGCCGAAGTACACGGGCCTCAACGTCATCAATCCCATCGCCGCCATCGGCGCAATGAGCATGTTGCTCGAACACTCGGGTCAACCGCAAGCCGCCGCTCGGATTATGAAAGCCGTCCACCACGTCACCGGGACGAAGATGAAAAGCCAAGCGGCGGGCAAGATGGGCTTCGGCACGAAAGAAGTCGGCGACTTGGTGGTTGCGGCGTTGTAACGGAATTGGTTTCGTTGGGAAGTTGGCGCGGAGACAAAAATAGTGTGTTCTTTTCGTCATTGAACAATGCTGCCGAAAAATCCAGCGTTTTCGACGGTTTGCTTTGACACGGATTGTTCGATTACAATGGACCGTATGACCCAGCATGTCACAGCCATCTACGAACACGGCGTTCTCAAGCCGCTTGCACCTCTCGACCTTCGAGAACAGGAAGTCGTTTCTGTTTCGATAGAAAACATTCCCCTGGTTACTATTCAAGAAGGCAACAATCCCCTCGGTAAGGAGGAGTCTGCGTATGACGCGCTCGTGCGAATGAACCTGCTGGGCAGCCTCAAAGCTGGACCGAACGATCTAAGTACCAACCCGGAACACATGGAAGGCTTCGGCGGGAGTGATCGGTAAACCAGTTCTTATCGACACCGGTCCTTTGGTCGCGTTACTGAACGAACGTGACGCCGCTCACTCGCTCTGCGCCGATTCAATTCGCAACGAACCACTGCCGATGGTGACCTCCTGGTTGGTCATTACCGAAGCAGCTTGGTTGCTTCGCAAAATCGATCAAGGCGTTGTTCGTTTACTCGAACTCATCACGAGCGGAGTCATTGAATGTGCGCCGCTCGATTTGAACGCTACGGAACGGTTCATTCAATACGCGAATAAATACGCCGATCTAAAACCACAACTGGCCGATCTTTCGCTCCTTTATTTGGCCGAGCAACGCGACATCGCGGTCGTACTCACTCTCGACCGCCGCGACTTTTTGGTGTATCGCACATCGACAGGAAAGTCGTTGACGCTAATTCCCGCCGTCGTCCCCAACGATCAGCAGAACAAGTAAGCGACATCCCCACCAGAAACTGGTCGCTGCACGCAAGACCATGACCCATTCTGTGGCAATACTCATAAGCTAACTCTCCAGCCCCAGTCCGGTGATCGGCTTATTCGTCTCGATGAATCGCAGCAGTTCACTCGGCACGCTGGGAACCAAGCGAAGTTGCGTCACGTCAAACAGGGTGTGCATAATCGTCGAGAACAGATTGCTCGGGGTGAATGGTTCCGTGGTCGCTCGTTCGGCATTGCGGTCGGTTTCTCCAATGACCTTGCCCATTTCGAGGCCACCACCGGCAATCAATAGCGGTGTTAATTCGCCGAAGTGATCGCGGCCCCCTTTCTCATTCAGACGCGGCGTGCGGCCCATTTCTCCGCTGACGACGAGCAGAATTCGATCCTGCAATCCGCGTTGATAGACATCCTCTAAAAACGCGCTGACCGCATGATCGACCTGTCGCCCCTTGGGCCACATCGCGCCCATATCGTCGGGCGTCGCACCGTCGGAGTGCATGTCCCAGCCACAGTCAGAAACGGTGACGTATCCGCAACCCCGCTCGCACAGTCGCCGCGCCAGCAACAATTGTCGGCCCAGCAAGTTCGTCGCTCGCCGCATGTCCTCCCACTGCTGAACTTCGGTGTTGGGAAACAGCTTAGATGTGTCATACCGCGCCAGGGTGCGGGGGTCTTCCTTTGACAGATCGAAAACCTGGGCAACATTGCCCGTGATCGCTTCAAAGGCGAGGCGATGGTTTTCGCTTTGCGTAGCGAACCGCCCTTCGACTCCCTCGGTGATTCCACCGAGTCGATCCAGTTGTTTCAGCAACGTGCGGCGTTCGTCAAAGCGAGATCGTGACAAGGACAGCGTGAGGTCTTGCTGCAACTCCTCTCCGTTGCTCGGATCGAACGCCTTGAAGTTGGGACCGAGAGTGCCGGGATCATGGAGCGACGGAATGCGGTCGGTTTCAAAATTGATTTCCAGTTTGAGTCCGTCTTGAACCGCTTCTGGCAAGATCAAACAGTGACGCGGTACGCCGGTCGTTGGATGAGCCGTTCCGCCGAGTTGGGCACAAATCGCACCCGCCGATGCCTTCAAAGGATTTCCCCCGCCCGTGATCGACAGATACGTGTGCATCGTATTTTGCGTTCCATACGACCGCACAATGCTGAACTTGTCGGCCATCGCCGCGAGCTTGGGAAATGTTCCTCCGAACGTGATGCCTGGGTGTTTGGTTTTGACCTCACCCGTCTTGCTGCGAAATTCCGTCGGTGCATTCATCTTCGGATCGAAAAACTCGATGTGCGATGGTCCACCTTGCAGAAACAAAAAGACGACCGATTTATCTCGCATCACTTCGGGCGGAAGACTGGCGCGGGCGGTCGATGCCAACAAATGTGGCAAGACAAAGCCGCCAACCGTTGCCGCAGCAGCTTGAAGAAACTCGCGCCGGCGAACGACCGCCGGTCTTGATCGCGGACCGTTGTCAATCGCTCGAATTTTGCCCGACATACAAGCTCCCGCGTTCGTGAGAGAAAAGAACTGGAGGTCTGACCACCTGACGGGGGAGCGAAACCCGGTGGTGAACTGCCCGCCCTAATAATTTAGGCGACCCGTCCAGCCGGGTCAATCATCCTAAAGCAGAGATTTACGCGGCGGCCCGATTTTCACGAAACATAAACGGCCGTCTAACAATCGGTTTTAGACCCGACATTCTCACAGTTTTGCCGTTTGCGATGAACCTGCGGGCAATGAGCCTGCGGTCGAATGGCGGGAAGCACCGCAATCCTACTTCTTCTGTTCGTCCCCTTTTTTCGCGGCGTCCGTCGGAATTTCGGACCGCTCGAAGAACATGACGTGTTGCCAAGGGAGTTTGTCGAATTCTTCGACCAGCTTGAACCCGTTCGGCGGAAGCTCTTTGAGAATTTGCTCCTTGCTCATCTTGTGAACCAGTTTGATCGGCACCTTGGGGTCTTCCAGGCGAAACTCGACGAGGACCAAACGGCCCTTGGTGGAAAGGCTTTTTCGCATCGCCTGCAACATTTGCTCAGGATGCGAAAACTCGTGATAGACGTCCACGCAAAACAAAAGATCAACCTCTCCCGCTGGCAATTGTGGATCGACGGCCGAACCGAGCAGCGGTTTGATATTGGCCAGTTTCGCCTCTTTCGCCCGCTCGTCGAGCAGGTGGAGCATTTCTTGCTGAATATCGACGGCGAGAACCTTCCCCTTCTCGCCGACGGCCTCGGCCAATTTGAGTGTGTAAAATCCGTTGCCGCAGCCCATATCGCAGACGACCATGCCGGGCTTGAGACCGAGTGACTTCAGCAGCGTACTGCATTCTTCTTCGCGTTCGCGCGACTCGCGAGTGAGCCACGGGGCACCCAGGTAGTGCATCGTCTGCGCAATCTCGCGGCCTTTGTACTCGGTCAAGCCGGGCGGAATTTTTTCGTCGGGCTTTTCCTTCTCCGCAGTTTTTTCCGGAGTGTCGGCAGCGAAGGATGCCGATTGTCCGCAGCCGAAAAACAGGGCGAACAAAATGGTAATGGAGCGAACGAAGGACATGGGAATGCTCGTATCGATTTTGAATGAGAACGACGAACACATGGATCGGTTCGTGGTCGAACCGGCTAAGCGGCTACTTCGATACGCAAAACAGTAATTACTCATACGTCGCAAAGTTTGACCGCTTGACGCAAGGCGGCCATTTTATCCGCACCCTTGGGAATGAATTCTTGACCAACGAAGCCTTTGTAACCGGTCGCCAAGATCGCCTGCATGATCGGCGGATAATTCAACTCTTGCGTCCCGTCGAGTTCGTTTCGACCCGGCACGCCCGCCGTATGATAGTGGCCAATGTAGTCCTTGAATTTTCCAATTCGGGTAATGATGTCGCCCTGCATGATCTGCACGTGATAGATGTCGAACAGGATTTTGAACCGGTCCGAGCCGACCTGTTTGCAAACCTCGACCGCCCATTCGATCTTGTCGGCCTGATAGTCGGGATGACCTTTGTTTTCGATATCGACCCGCGAGTTCAAGACCTCGATGCAGATCGTCACTTTTTTCTGTTCGGCATAACCGACGATTTTTTTGACCCCTTCGGCCATGATCTTGATCCCGTCGTCGTCGGAGATTCCTTGGCGATTTCCGGAAAACGTAATCACGTTGGGGCAACCATGTTCGGCGGCGGCGTCAATCGACTTGGTCAGCTTTTCGATACACTCGGCATGATGCTCGGTGTGGTTCAGCCCTTTGATCAGAGGATGGCTCGAAACCATGGCACACGTCAGACCATACGGCTTCAGCTTCGTCAGGTCATTCGGTGCGAGCAACTCGACCGACCGGACGCCCATCGCATTCGCCCCGCGACACAGGTCGTCCAACGTCAGCGGTTTATAACACCAACTGCAGATCGACGAGTGAATTAAATCTTTTTGAACTTTCCAAGCGGCTTCGTTTTCGGGTGCGGCGGCTCGAGCGGGACTCTCGCCGTGATAACCGACGAGAGCGGCGGTCGCGCCTGCCACTCCGGCCAAAATGTTACGTCGAGAAAGTTTTGAGCGCGGGATCGAATTGTCGAGAGACATGGCAAGAGACTCCTGAAGGAAGAATTCTTTATCAACCGTATTCGTTGTATTCATAGGTCACGCCTACGATGATACGAGTTTTTGCGTTTCCAGGCGAACGCGGTGCAACATCGCGTGCAGGCCGTTCATCCGCTGCATTCCCAAGGCCTGGGTTAAACCCAATTTATCGACCAAATCGCCGGGTGCCGACAGAACATCGGCCGGTTTCGCTCCCGAGAAAACGTCGGCCAAAATCCCGACAAAACCTTTCACCGTCGGAGCTTCCGGGGCAACGTCCGCAAAGACCTTGACCAATCCCGCGTGCTGTTCGACCCAAATGAAAACGGGCGTCATGCACTCCGGAATTCGGTGGTTGCCAGCGTCTTTCTCGGCCTG
>JAYUFG010000517.1:0-9115 GCA_043738845.1 Planctomycetaceae bacterium | reverse complement strand
CTTCCACACGGAGGGAGTTTGGGAGCGTGTCCATTGAGCGATGGCCTTATAACCCGTCGCTCCCGTGAGTAAACCGCAAATGATCGCAGCCAGCATAGGAATTGGCCGTGAGAGGTGGCATTTCACGGGATGGCTTCGCCAGGAGCCGTTTCGCCCGCGACCGCAAGTGTTTTGTCGCAGCTAAAAATAGGGATGCCGGATGGTCCGTAAGAGGACAACAATGCTCGACGCTAGCATTGCCAGTGAGCAAAACACCGAGCCGACCAAAATCGGTCTAGGTAAAACGCCGACCCTTCGCTAATCTTCCGCACCCTGAATGATCTCCGCAAGTTGCGGGCAACCGTTCAGCGATAAGTGAACTATCCCACCTGCCCGAGGGCGACTGCAAGGAAAGTGGTCGCGGGCAAACCTTCCCACGTTGTTTTTGGAGTACAGAGCATGGAAGCTCGCCTCGTTCGCGCTGCGTTGTGGCTGGGAATCGCATTCGCCACAGTCGCCGTTTCTCAAGCTGCGTCTTATCGCACGGCAAATTTCGTGATCGAGGCCCCCACGACGGAACTGGCCCAAGAGATTGGCAAGACGGCGGAGGTTTATCGCCATGACTTGTCGATCGAGTGGTTGGGCAAGGAGATGCCCAACTGGTCGAAGCCTTGTCCGATCTCGGCCAAAGTCGATCCGAAATTGGGTGCGGGCGGCGCGACCAGCTTTGTCTTCGAACATGGCGAAGTCTATGGTTGGAAAATGGAAATTCAGGGTTCGCGCGAACGGGTTCTCGATTCCGTTCTGCCACACGAGGTGACGCACACAATTTTCGCGAGCCACTTTCGGCAGCCTTTGCCCCGCTGGGCCGACGAAGGAGCCTGCACCACCGTCGAACACGAAAGTGAAAAGCACAAGCAGGCGGTGCTGCTTATTAACTTCTTGCAATCGAACCGCGGGATCGCCTTTAATCAAATGTTTGCGATGAAAGAGTACCCGAAAGATGTGATCCCATTGTATGCCCAAGGTTACTCGCTGGCTCGATTTTTAATCGAGCAAGGGGGCCGCCACAAATTCATCGCTTATGTGGGCGACGGACTTAAGAACGAGAACTGGCCCTCGATCACGCACAAACATTACGGGTTTTCCGATTTGTCGGATTTGCAAACCCAGTGGTTGGAATGGGTGAAGAAGGGATGCCCTCCACTAGCTCAACCCGACGCCCCGACCGCCTTGGCGAAAAATGATGCGCGCGGAACATTTGCCGCCCAACCGGGAGCGAACGTGATCTATCGCTCACAAAGTCCAGACGTATCACAACCGCCCGTGCAACCAGCAGCGCACAATGAGCGACCTCTCGAACCGGTGAAGTTGCCGGTCACGAACGTCACGGGACCAAATCGTTATGCAGCACCGCCGGTAAACATCGCGACGAACGCGCCAACGAACATTACCTCGAACTTGACCGACACGATGCCCCGCAACGAGATGACGAAGGTCTCCCCGTCGAGCGGGCCGTCCGCTCTGGTCAACAACACGCCCACCGAGACGCCGACGGCGTCATCAGGCGGTCGATATTTCCGCCAGAACGAGATAGCGAGCCAACCGACCGGAGTTACCGCACGTCGGCCGGGACAAGTCGTGTTTGAATGGTCGCGTCCTCAAGGCGCGGAATGAGGTGGACTCACAAAAACGGACAACGCAAGGATGGACGGCCTCTGGGGCAAGATTTTTTCCCCGCTGTCGCGCATAATGGACGCGGTGTTTCGCGTTCCATTTCTTGGCGACTTTCTCTGGGCTGCTTGTGACGTATCTGCTGCCTACTCATCCGTCTCGCTTTCCTGACCTGCCCACGCTCGAACGGGGGCTGGCCGAAGTGTTGTATTCGCCGACTTCGGGGGTGATATTTCCGGAAACGGTGAACCTCGATAACTCGGCTATCGAACACCAGACCGTCGCCGTTCTCAGTCGTGAGCCGAGCGAGTTCTCCAGCACGTTTGCCGCCGAAGAAGTGAACTGTCGCTTGTTCGATGGCCGCGAGTTGAAACTGTTTTGCAAGTACAGCTATGGCCATCGTGACAGCGAGCCGACGCCCCGTCGCGGACTGGCATTCGAGGTGGCGGTTTATCAAAGGATTGTCCGTCCGCTCCCGCTCTCGCAAACCCATTGTTATGGCGCGTATCATGAGCCGCACACCCATGAAGAATGGCTCGTGCTGGAACATTTGGAGGACGCTCTGTGGGCCAGCCATGCCTGGGAAGGCGATGCGATGCGGAGCGCGGTCCATTGGATCGCCCGCTTTCACAAGTTGAATGCGGCGCGACTTGACGATCCGGCACTAAGTTGTTTAGCTCGCTGTGGCACCGACCATTATCTTTTTTGGTCGCAGCGCAGTTGGCAATTGTGTGAGCGAGCAGGTCAGACACCGCCGTGGTTGCGACCGTTGCATGACCAGTACGAATCGCAATATGTGCCGCTCCTCGCCGCTCAACCAGCGACGGTGGTTCACGGTGAGTACACGCCCCGCAATGCGCTGTGGCACGCGGGCGCGATCAAGCCAATCGACTGGGAAACGGCCATGATCGCCGTTGGCGAGATCGACTTAGTGACCTTGCTCTACGACTGGGACGAGGAAACGATTGCCGAGTGCGAGGTGGAATATCAACAGACTCGTTGGCCAGATGGTCCGCCCACGACTTTTCCAGATATTCTACCAGCAGCGCGAATTTATTCCGCGTTTCACTGGATCTACGGCGGCTCCGAGGATATCCATCCACAGTGCGTGACGGACCACTTGGCGATGCTGCACGCGGCAGCGTTGCGTGAAGGACTACTCTGATGGGCCGTCACCGCCCTGCGGCGATTCACAACGATACAATGAACAACGGGCTTTATTTGCTTTCGCCGTTCCCAATCGTGAATCAAGGCCAATTCAAGGTAGCCAAGATTCTTTGTTAAACACCCTCCTTTTCTTTTTCTATAGCTTTCTTTCTCTGTGCCCTCGGTGCCGCCGTGGTAAATTATCTTCGCCGTCGTGTGGCTTACGGCTTTCACTAAGTAGGCTCAAATAGATTCACCATGGAGCCACGGAGAAAACCGGCAGAGTAAACAAGCGACTATCGAGAGAACAGAATTCTCAATATCAGACAGGATTTTAAGATGCTTCAAATCACTTATCACGTGCCATTTCACCGAACGCTCCGATTTCTATTTGTGTCCATCGTCGCCGGAACATTGGTGCCGCAAATAGCACCTGCCCAAATCGTCACGCCGCCGAAACGGCAACTTGCGCAAAGCACCGACGTCGTCGCCAAGGTGGACGGTACGGAAATCGTTCGCGAGGACGTCGAAAATCTGTTGCACGGCGGATTGAAAAAGAAGTCGGGCACTGCGGCCGTTTCGTCGGTTCCGCCCGCCCTACAAGCACAAGCCCTGTCGCAAGTGATCGACCGCACGCTGATTGAATCGTCGTTACTGCGGAAGGGACAACACATGTCCGAAGCCGAGGTTGACACAGCCGTCGAGAACCTGAAAAAAGAACTGACCACTCGCGGACAATCATGGGATTTGTTCGTCGCGGAACGGGGTCTGACCGAAGCCGCCCTGCGCCGCGAACTGCGGTGGGAAAAAACTTGGAATCGCTATCTCAATCGAAACTTTGGCGATGAAAAAGTTGAAGCATTTTTCAACGCCCACCATCGCGAATTCGACGGGACCGAACTCCGCATTAGTCATATTCTCTTGCGACCCGCCCGGTCTGGCGATTCATTGGGACTCGTCGAATTGACGAAACAGGCCGAGGCCATTCGGGAGAAAATAGCCGCCGGAGAATTGACCTTTACTCAGGCCGTCGAGAAACACTCGTCCGGTCCTAGCCGTCGCGACGGGGGCGACCTAGGCTTTATTCCGCGTCACGGCCGGATGTTGGAAGAATTCACCAAGGCGGCCTTTGTATTGGAAAAAGATCAACTCAGTCCGCCCGTCGTGACCACCTTTGGCGTCCATCTGATTCGCTGGACCGAAGACAGGCCGGGGACGAAAAAATGGACCGATGCCGCCGAGGACATAAAAACAATCATTGCCCAGGAACAGTTTGAATCATTGGCCACAGAAGAACGGAAGAAGGCCAAAGTCGAATTCACCGGGGCAATGCCCTATTTCAAACCAGGGACACGAGAGGTAGCCGTGCCATGATCGGCCATTTTTTCGCCGCCGCTCCAGCCTTACCTTCCCCTATTTACCTAATTTCGCCGGTCCCCAGCGGCCCTCGTACATGCCGCGTCTACGAAGACTCGCCTGAATCCTTCCTGAAAAACTCGCTTGCTCTTGCGACCAAATCACTGACCCGCTACAGTTCCGCCCCTCATCCCAACGGCGGAATTGTTTGGCTCGCTCGAACGATTCGCCAAAACTGACCATTCGGTCAATACGCTCGCGATGTTTCCGTTCTCGACCCCGACCAGCGGAGGCGCGTTTCCGTGCTATCCATGACACTTATGCGTGACACATTCACGACTGCTCGCAATTCGTCGCACATCTCGCGACTCGTCGCGATGATCGCCGCCGCTGTTTCGTTCGCCACGTGTACCGGTTGCGGCATGATGTCGCATCAGCAGAACGTGCAAGGCGTGCAGTATTATCAGCAGGGAAATCTCAACGCGGCTCTCGATCAGTTCCAACGCTCGGTCGAGAATGATCCGCAGAATTCAGACGGTTACTATAACCTTGCAGCCGCCCATCATCAGTTGGCGAAAATGCGTCAGAACCCGGCGGATTTGCAACAGGCTGAGACGTTCTATCAACGCTGTTTGGCGGTGAATCCTAATCATAAAGATTGTCGTCGCGGCTTGGCGGTGTTATACGTCGATCAAGGCCGCGCGGCCGATTCGTTCCGCATGTTGCAAGAATGGTCTGATCGGACGCCGCAACTTCCCGATCCGAAAATCGAACTGGCCCGACTGCACGAGGAGTTCGGTGATAAGGAATCGGCCAAAGCCCGACTGCAAGAAGCAATTGCCGTCGCCCCGAACGACTCGCGGGCCTTGGCCGCGCTGGGCAAGTTGCGCGAAGACGCGGGCGATGTCGATCAAGCCTATGCGAACTATGCCCGCTCGCTCTCAACCAATCAAAATCAGCCGCAAGTTGCCGCCCGGCTCTCGGCCATTCAGCAAGCCCGCGCTGGCGTCGGCCCTTGGTACACGCAACCGGGCGGGACGCGCTACGCAAATGCTCCGAACGGATACGGTCCCTATCGCTAAAAATCGCTAATTGTTTGTCCGTTTTTCGCTGGCACGAAAGATTTTGCCCATTAAAACGCGATAACTCCGTCGATTCGCGTGATTCTAGCGGCGTCGCCCTTGCCGATTTAACGTCTCGGCGGTAAATTGTGTGTTTCCCAACGCTTTGGGAAGATTGGACTCTCACCCTGGGGTGGTGGTCCGAATTGTTTCCTTTTTTAGTGCTGTGAGTGTTTGCATGATGACCCCCAAAACGTACATGGCCAAGGCTGGCGAAGTCGAACAAAGATGGTGGCTGGTTGATGCCAAGGATCAAATCGTGGGCCGACTGGCCAGTGAAATCGCCATGATCCTGATGGGCAAGCACCGCCCCACCTACACTCCGCACGTTGATACCGGCGATTTCGTCGTCGTTCTCAATGCCGAGCAAATCAAGTTCACAGGCGACAAGCTCAACAAGAAAGAATACACCTGGTTCACAGGATACAACGGACTTCGCAAAGAGACCGCTGGCAAGCGACTTGCACGCCGCCCAGAAATGGTCCTGGAAGAGGCGGTCCGTCGAATGCTTCCTAAGAATAAGCTCGCCTATAAGATGCTGCTGAAGCTGAAAGTTTACAAAGGCAGCGAGCATCCGCACCAAGCCCAATCTCCGCAGCCGAAAGTATTCGCGACCAACTAAGGCGAACGCCTTAGCATTGCAGACATCACTCACTAGTCACCACCTACTCCTCAGCTTTATACCACATGCTTTCTGCTACCAAACTTCGCGATAAATTGACCGGCGTGGCCCTCGGCACCGGACGCCGCAAAACGTCCGTCGCCCGCGTTCGCGTTCGGCCGGGGACCGGAAAAGTCGTCATCAACGAACGGGAACTTCTCAACTACTTCCCGACCGAAAAGGACCGCTTTCATATCGTTGATGTTTTGACCCAAACCGGTAAGCTCACCTCGGTCGATGTGAACATTCACGTTCACGGCGGCGGCCCAACGAGCCAAGCCGGTGCTTGCAAGCTTGGCATCGCTCGTGCGCTCCGGGTTCATGATCCGGAACTCGAATCGATCCTTCGCGAAAAGAGCCTCTTAACACGCGACAGCCGCATGAAAGAACGTAAGCATTACGGTCTCCGTGGTGCCCGCCGTGGAACTCAGTTCTCCAAGCGTTAATCGCCCAGGGAAAACCGAAGTTATTTGCCGAATCGACCTCCACTTATGGCGGAGTGACGAACTACGCTGGATTTTGGAAGAGCGATCCGTATTGATCGTACACTGCCCATTGCAAACAGATCAATCAAAACCTTCCTTCATCTCCTGTTTGATCGCCTTCATCCGTTCTGCCTCCGGCAAGTCCTTGTAATATGGATCAAGCGGATAACAGCCCGAAATAATGTGGTTGCGCGGGGCGGTGGTGCAATCACTGAACGTGCGACAGATTCGCTTGCGTTGCGACGTGCCGAGGCCGAGTGTTTCGGCCGGAAGTTCTGGATACGAAAGGACCATTCGCCCCAGACCGACCGAATCGATCCAACCTTGGCGAACGATGGCCTGCGCGACGTGCGGGACGTAATCTTGTAAATACGTGTAGCCGGTCCCGACCAGGACGAGGTTGGGAACAGCTTGTTTACATTCGCGGGCAGCGTGAATTTGCCGCGCGACGCCGACCAGCGGGTCTTCCGGTGGTTGATAACCGTCACTCGGCGGAAAAATGGCCGGGCGTTGAATGTGCGGATTGTAATAAGGACTTCCACATGACAGGTTCACGGCCGCGACGCCGAGTGAGTGAAGTTGCTTGAGTAATAAAATTGGTTCCGTCAGATCGTATGTCAGCGGATCGTTGGCATCGGCACCGAAGCCAAACTGATAAGGAAGCAGTTCGTCGTAAGCGAGCGGCTCGCCGATCTCACGACTTGTCTTGTACGGCACGAAATCAAAAATGCTCAATCGCACGCCAATCATCAGGTCGGGTATTTCCGCTTTGATCCGTTCGATGATCGAAGTGAGCACGCGAGTTCGACCGGCCAAATCTCCGCCAAACTTCCCCGGTCGCGACCGAGCACTGAGAAACTCGTGCAGCAAATATCCGTGACAGGCTTTCACATCGACGAATTGAAAACCGACCTCGCGGGCAAGTTTCGCCGAGGCAACATAGCGGTCGATCAATTGTTCCAAATCTTCATCGGTCCACACGAGCGAACTGTCCTGCGTGTCGATTTGAAATTTCGCATCAAGTAGTGGATGGTGATAGGCAATTCGTGGCTCGAGTTTCGGCCCGTTCGGTCGGGAGAATCGACCGGAGTGGGTGAGTTGCAGACCGACGAGCAGATCGTTGGTCGTGCCGAACACTTCACGATGGGCATTCAAGCATTCGTCGAGGAGCGATTTTAGTCCGACCCGATTGCTCTCGGTGGCCAAGGTCTGGCGAGGATTCGCTCGACCGTCAAGCTGCACCGCCGCCGCTTCGCCGCCCCAGATGAGCTTTGCCCCGCTGAGGCCAAAATTTCGCCACCGTCGCAGTGTGTGTGTTGACGGAGTTCCGTCATGGTTCGCGTCCCAACCTTCCATCGGATGAATGCACCAACGATTGCCGACGGAAAAATTGCCGACGAGCAGCGATTTTGCCAAGGGTGATCCGGCCGCCGTCGTTAGAATTTCTTCATCAAGTGGCAAGTCGATGTTCAATTCTTGCAATCGCTTGCGAAATGACACGACCGATTTCAATTGAGCAATTTTCGGATACGTGGACATAACGTGGATGGGCAGAGAATGTTTGGGTTGTGTTTGTCGAAGTCTAAATCGCATTTCGTCGCTGAAATGGCGACTCGCCTGATCGTAAGCACAAACGCCCACCGACACAACGACGCCCGACAAAATCGGCGGAATCGGCCCCGTTTTTTGCAATAATGCTCGTCGGAACTGGAAGTATCGACGGCGGGAATATAAATTGGAAGTACGGTTGCAACCTTGATGGGTACTTTATATCCGAAAAACATGCTCGACGATTATTTTTACAAAGCGGAAGAGGCCGAGATTGGCCCAATCCAATGGGACGACTTGAAGTGGTTAGCTGACCACGGCAAGCTTGATCGAAATGCGCTCGTGCGCAAAGGTCACACCGGAAAATGGCTGCTCGCCAAACGGATCAAGGGTCTGATTGACCTATCGCTACATCCGATTGTACTGCCGGGTGCGACGACAACGCCCGGAAACGAATCGAAGCCGACGGAACCAGTTACTGCACACCCATCACGTGATTCGGTTCCAACGATCAGTTTTACGGCGGCGAAGGATTCGTTGAATGTTGCGCTGCCGCCGAAAAAAGTGCCGCTACCCGTGTTGCCAACAAAGGTACCTGCGGAAGAGTCGAAGCAGCTGACTTCGGCGAAACCACCTGCCCCCGCGCCGCCGAAGAAAACTGACAGACCCAAATTGCCTCCGCCGCTCGCTCCTATTGCCCCGACGGTGGGTTCGCTGCCTGTTGGCCCACCCCTACCCTCGCATTTTTTGCCACAGGGACCGCCAGCGACACCACCGCGACCACGAAAGTCGAAGCCGACGTTGCCCATCGACGATTTGTTGCCACCCTCGGCGATCCCGAAGTATCCGCCAAAGGAATAACCCCAGAGCGTTTCGCTTCCGTGCGTCCCTTGATTCAGCTCCAACCTCGGATTTTTTCCGAACGCTGGGTACGGACAAATGCGTAAGCTTGCCACTCGCCGCATCCGGAAAGCCGCGTGACTCCCCTGATACCAGTGGGTGTTGAGTGCGAGCAAACTCTATGTCGCGATTGGGGGATGCGTTAAGTTGGTAACTTCCCGTTCTTCATTTCCTCAGGGAGGTTGCCATGTCAGGTCGAGATATTCGCGTTGAGAATCCGCAGGAAGCGTTGATCGTCGAGCAAG
>JAYUFG010000516.1:0-9129 GCA_043738845.1 Planctomycetaceae bacterium | reverse complement strand
AAGTTGCACCATCCAACTGCACAAGAGTTGCGCCGTTGACGCCCGTGCCATTGAAATCGGCCGTGTCAGCGGAACCCGCTGGACCACCGGTCGTCGGGCCGCCTGCCGTCGTCCACCAATTTGCGGCATTGGACCACGTGCCGGTCGTGGTGGTGTCCCACCAGAACGTCGCTGCCTGTGCGGTCGGAGCGACGAGTTGTCCCAACATGGCGATGAGCATCATCGCGACCGACACCTTCCGAAGAGCGCGTGAAGAACGCAACAAAAACATGCGGCGAAAATTCCCCATCGCGGAGCGAACCGAGGTGTTGTCGAAGGACATTAGGCAAGTCTCCGAAAAACGTAGATAGACGTAGATAGACGCAGTTAAAATAATCAGCGACAGCAGCGTCGAATCGAACAGAATTTGCGTGAATCCGCAATAATCGCGAACTCGTCCCCCATTATATGTTTGAAAACCTAACCGGTCAACGAATTTCATAGACATTCTTAGCCGGTTTTGGTTTTTGTCATACGCCCCAAAAGCGGTAATTTTCATCCGTCCAACAAAGCATCGCTTAGCCCGGTCGTCCACGACCGGGGATGGGGCCAGTGCCTGGAAGCGGCGGCTAAGCGAGGGGTAACTTGAGTTGGCTATTCTGCGTAGTTCTGCTCGGTCCTGGTTGCCACCGCTCTTCGTGCAAAGGACAAGGACATGGTCGGCACGTTCAGTGATACTTGCAAACCAGCACGCGATTGGCCGAGCATCGGGCATGGCCCGGCTTGAAGCAGGTCTGCCGTTTGGAACGTACGACAATTTGCACAGGTCAGCAAGACGACCGAAGTCCAGCACGCGATCAGCAGTGCGACTCCGCACCTTGTGCTAATGCTGCTTGCTGATGGCCCGCTGGCAAAGCCATTGGGCATCGAGAGTCTGCGTTGGGTGCGGGACGTGACGTTCGGCGAGGACTAGTGTCAGGTCCATGTCGGTCAAGCTCCGCAGAATCTAGCCGCTTTTCGCAACGCCGTTATCACTCTATTTCTTCGCATCACAGGCCTCCAAGAAATCGCCGTTTTCTACGTGGTTTCTCTTAGCAATCCCTCAAACTACTGAAATTCATGGGTATCATGAAACACTGATTGGCCGTGAAGTTTAATCGCGGCCCTGGTTCGAAAAACGCTCCACTCTGGTACTGCTGCACCGTTTAGCCGCGCGCAGCGGAGCTAGTTACCAACGCAGGGATGGAACAAGCCGCCCTCACCCGCTAAAATGCCAGAGGAGTTAGGGACTCCGTCCTTACGCGACAATCAGCGGCCGCTTGGTGAAATTGGCAGACACGCAAGATTTAGGATCTTGTGCCGAAAGGCGTCGGGGTTCGAGTCCCCGAGCGGCCACTCGCTTCTCTTTTGAACAATTTTGCGATTATTTTATGCCCGGATAGAATAGACTCGTCGTTCGATATTGGCTCGACGAATTTCTACTTCTCGTTCTTCAAGTGCTTTTCGAAAAAGGCTTTGATCGGCGGTGCGATTTCTGACTCTTTATTGCCGAAGCCGTGGCCAGCACCGGCGATCTTTTGCAGCGTCACTTCGACGCCCGCCTTTTTCAAATACTCTTCCAACTCTTCGCTCTGGGCAATCGGGACGAGGGGATCTTTGTCCCCGTGCTGAATCAAAAAGGGAGCCGAGTTTTTGTTCACGAACTTAGCCGGGCTGGCTTGCTCCGCAAGTTGCTTGTGTTCCTTGACCGTTCCACCCAACAGCTTGCAGACGGGCGAGTTGGGGTTTTCGGCCATGTCGCCGATCACCGTGAAATCGGTCGGGCCAAACCAATCGACAACGCATTGCACGCGGCTCGATTGATCGAGGTTCGCACCCTTTCCTTCAAGTTCCTTCGCCTCAGCCGTCGTACCAAGCAGGGCGACAAGATGCCCGCCCGCCGATGCACCCCACACGCCGACATGTTCCGGATCGAAATTGTATTTCTTGGCGTTGGCCCGCAGCCAGCGAATGGCCGTTTTGCAATCTTCGATCTGGGCCGGATAAATCGCGTGCTGGCTCAAGCGATAGTTGATGCTCGCCACGGCGTAACCTTCGTTGACAAAACGGACGGCGGGCGGGCGTTCCTTGTTCCCACCGGTCCAACCGCCACCGTGAATCCAAACAATCAGCGGTAGTGGCTTAGCACCCTCCTTCACTTCGCTCGGCAAATAAACGTCGAGCTTCTGACGCTCGTGACCATTCTCGACGTAGGCCAGATCGCGTTCCGCTTTAACGCCCGGCGGAAGTTGCAGCGGCTGCGGATTTGCCGCAGTCGTTTTCGGTTGTGCATTCTCCGCCGGTGAAGTAACGGATTTATCCGTCAGCGGAGCGGGTGTTTTTTCCCTTGACAGAGCAGGGAGCTGAAGCGGAGTTGGTGGTGGGTCTTTTTGTGCAAATAACGACGTTGTCAACCAAGAGACCGAAACGACGGTGAGCAGAAACCTCTTGCACAGAAACATAGAACGACTCCAGAGAGAGTGGGCAACGGGAGGGGGCAACTTGCTCATAGTCTATCCCACACTGCCTCGTATTCCAAGTCTTTCACTTCGACCATTAAAAACCCGACGATTGGCCAACATCCGGCTGCGGACCCTACGGTTTGCCCAATTGCTCTTGCATCGATTCTCGGGCTTTTTCTAACGCGGCGGGAAGTTGGTCGGGAAGTTTGCCGCCAGCTTGGGCCATGTCGGGCTTGCCACCGCCGCGACCGCCGACGATTTCCGCCGCGAGGCCGACCCATTTGCCCGCGTGCATCCCGCGTTGTTCGAGTTCACGACTGATGCCCGCCACGAGGGTTGCTTTGCCTTCTTCACGCGAACCAAGCAAGACCGCGACGGGACTTGCCTTGCGGCGAACTTGGTCAATCAGTTGACGCATGATCTCAATCGACGCGCCGGGGACTTCCGCCACGACGAGTTTTGTGTCGCCCACGACCATTGCGGCGGCAATCAAACTTTCGGGCGTAATGTCGCCCGACTTTGTGATCGCAGACGCTTGCTTTTTCAAGTCACGAAGTTCTTTGACAATCGCGGCGACCTTGGCGGGAACTTCTTGCGGCGGAATACGGAGCGTACTGGCGACCTCGTGTAAAGTAGCTTCGGTTTTGCGAACGTGATCGAGTGCCCCTTGTCCGGTCAGAGCGGTGATCCTGCGGGTGCCAGCAGAAACACTTTCCTCGCCGACGATTTTGAACAGACCGACTTGGCCCGTGTTGTCGAGGTGCGTTCCGCCGCACAGTTCTTTACTGAAACCGCCCATCGTGACCATTCGCACAATGTCGGGATACTTTTCGCCGAAGAGCATCATCGCACCGGCGACGCGAGCATCGGCAATCGGCAGCGTTCGCCAAGAGATCGGCTCGGCGGAAACGACCTTTTGATTGACTTCGTCTTCGATCCTGAGCAAATCGTCGGGACCGAGACCGCTGGGATTACTAAAGTCGAAACGGAGAAAATCACAATCGACCTTCGAGCCTTTTTGTTGAGCATGACCACCAATATGTTTTTGCAGTGCATGATGCAAGACATGTGTGGCGGAATGCGCCCGGCGGATTCCTTGACGCCGATTCGCATGAACCTTCGCCGTGATGGATGCCCCAAGTGAGAGTTTTCCCTGTCGTAGGTGACCAATGTGCAGCATGAAACCGCTATCGCGATGGGTATCGGTCACTTCAAAACGTAGCCCCTTGCCGACGAGTTCACCCATATCACCGACTTGCCCACCACTCTCGCCATAAAACGGCGAGCGGTCGAGGATCACGGTGATCGGCTGCTCGTGGCCGATCTCATCGAGTTCGTCGCACAGCTTATCCTGCGCGATAATGCCGACGACTTTGGCTTCGGACTGCAACGACTCGTAACCGAGAAATTCAGTCCCATGCAGCGTTTTCTTGAGGGCATCAAGCGGGCCAGTCTTAAACAACTCATGCTGCGGTCGGCCCGACTTATCGCCGTGTTCTTCCATTTCTTTTTGGAACCCTGACCAATCGAACGTGAAATTGTGTTCGGCGGCCAGGGTCTCGAACAACTCCGGCGGAAAGCCGTGGGTCGTGTACATCTCGGCCGCTTCCGCACCGGCCACGGACGAGCGGCCCGATTTTTTCATCGCGTCGAAAACTCGCTCGATCCGCGACAGGCCGCCATCAATCGTGGCAAAAAAGTTCGACTCTTCCTGCTTGATGACCATCTGCACCCGTTCGACCGTGCTCGCAAGGTCTGGATACGGGACACGCATCATCTCGACGACCTTGGGGACGATTTTGAACAGGAACGGGTCATGCAGGTTCATCTGTCGCCCGTCCAGGACCGCCCGCCGCAGCAGCCGCTTGATGACGTAACCTTGTTTTTTGTTGTCGGGATAGACGTTTTCATGGACGGCAAAGGCACACGCCCGCACGTGATCGGTGATCCGTCGCAGGCGGCGACCGTTGTCGCTGGTCGGGTCGTACTTCACGCCGACGATTTCGGCGGCCGCTTCGACAATTGGACGGAGAATGTCAATATGATAGTTCGTATCGACCCCTTGCAATGTCGCAGCGGTCCGTTCAAGACCCATGCCCGTGTCGATGTTTTTACTGGGAAGCGGGCGGAGATTGTTCGGCGGCTCGCCGACGCGGTTGAACTGCGTAAAGACGAGATTCCAGATTTCGACCGACTTGCTCCCCGGCGGGTGATAATAGATTTCGCTGCATGGTCCGCAAACGCCGTCGGGGCCTTGGCTCGGTGCGCTGGCGGGCCAAAAATTTTCCGACTCGCCCAGCCGCTCGATTCGATTGGTTGAAAGGCCGATGTCGTTCTGCCAAATTTGGGCCGCCTCATCGTCGTCGAGATAAACGGTCACGGTCAGCCGGTCGGGCGACAGACCGAGCCATTTCTTGCTCGTCAAAAACTCCCAACCCCAATTGATCGCCTCGCGTTTGAAATAATCGCCAAAGCTGAAGTTGCCCAGCATCTCAAAAAACGTGTGGTGATAAGCCGTCCGGCCGACGTTGTCGATGTCGCCGGTCCGCAGGCACTTTTGACAAGTGGTCGCCCGAGTGAAATCGAGTTTGCACTTGCCGAGAAAGTGGTCCTTAAACTGGTTCATCCCGGCGGGCGTGAACAGGACGGAGGGATCCCAGCGGGGAACGAGAACGTCGCTCGGTCGGCGGACGCAGCCCTTGGATTCAAAAAAGGCGAGATATTTTTCGCGAAGTTCGTCAGTTTTCATGGTGGGTCCGACGGCTGAATGGCGGTACAATGTTGGAATTGACCATAATACCCTCCGGGCCTTTTTGGGGCCAGCGGTGGTTGAAAGGAAACACTCCTCAACGACCAGGGAGCCTATCTCCGGCATGTTCCGCCATCAACGAGCCTTGTGGATTTGGTGCGGAGCGACAACGGTCGTCGTCGAGGAACTGACGCTCTGGCTGCGGTTTCAGAGCGGGATCGCGGCAGCCGATTTCAACCGTTCCGCCCCCCTCGTGTTGCAAATTCATCACCTGTTTTGGAGCCTGCCCCTGTTTGTCATTGCCGATTTATTGCGGCGATGGCAGCGGGTAAAAGCCGCCTTGATCGGTGTCGGGTTGGGCTTGATTATCAGCGACTTGGCCCACCACTTTATTTTCCTGCCGCTGCTCGTCGGCAACACGGGCTGGCATTGGCCGTGAAGTTAGACGTGCGGTTGTTGGGACCATCGACCACACATGTCCCTTTGTTTTCAAATTCCACAATCGTAGCTATACTTCAGTGTGCGCTGACTGGCGTGAAACGAAGTCGCTGCGAATAAAATTCTTTATTACAAGTCGAACGCGGTTGTAGTGCGACTCCCGTGAATAAATTGCGTTCATTTGCTTTTTACTTACGCTCTAGCCAGAGAGATGCCCATGAACATCACGATCAACCGAAATGGACAACATTTTGGCCCCTACACGCTGGAGCAGGCCCAGGCTTATGTCGCGTCGGGTCAACTCCTGCTCACCGACATGGCCTTCGTAGAAGGGACGACCGTTTGGGTGCAGTTGAGAGTCGTCCTGGGAGTCCCAGAACCGCCGGAGCTTCCGCCCGAACGTG
The DNA here is from genome assembly GCA_043738845.1 of Planctomycetaceae bacterium. Taxonomy (GTDB): domain Bacteria; phylum Planctomycetota; class Planctomycetia; order Pirellulales; family DASRSE01; genus DASRSE01. The sequence continues at coordinate 3,058 of JAYUFG010000516.1, read as the reverse complement.
ATGTGGGCAAACTCATCGGGATGGGAGTTGTGTGGGCCTTGGTCATTTGGTTTGTCATGCTGATTCTGATGGGCGGAGTGGTTGGTGCCCTCAACCCTATGAACGCTGGGCAAGCAGGAGAGGCCGCTGGAGAGACTTGGGGGCCGATTCTCTTACTCGTAGCCGGCGGTATTTCGGCCCTGATGACGACCCGAGGCATGTTGCCCGGAACGCGCAAAAACCGCTAAAAATAACACTCAAAACGCCAGCACCCGGCGGCTGAAATATGGCGACGCCGCGCAGAATTACTGTTCTTAAAGCAGCGGAGACTCGAACCCAATTTGCCGTTCGCCGCTCACTCGTCGGCGTAGATGTGGGTACTTTCTTCCTTGGTGACCGGTTGGCTTAGTTCGTCGGCCATGAGTTGCACCTTGACGCGCGCATCGCCGGGGCGGACGCCCTGGGCACGAATGCGGAAGATCGTGTCGGCCTTGGGCGAGAGACGCGGGAGCGGCTCGAACGTGACCTTGGTCCCTTCGATCGTATGTCGGCTCGGTCCTTCGGCGGAGAGCGGTTTCAATTCCGACGGCAGTAGCGCGGTGATCCGAATGTTATTGGCCGCTTTCGAACCTTGATTGGTAACACGGACTTCATACGTCGTTTCGCCGCCGACTTCAATCGGGTCGGCCAGATCGGCGACCTCGAACAACACGGCTGCGACACCATCGACAATGACTTTGGCTTCCGACGAATCGGTGAGACCCTGTTGGGCCTTTCCTTCAATCCGCAATTTTTGCTCGCCTTCTTCAATCGGCAGTGCCGTCATTTGCACGACGCCGGTCTCCGATGCAGGAAGTTCTTCCAAATTCCACGTGACACAATGACGTCGCGGGTCGTACTGACCCGAGTTGTTCGTTTTGACAAACTTCAATCCCTTGGGCAAGTAGGTGGTGAGTTCAACGTCCTTGGCGGGAGCCGTGCCCGGATTTTGCACCAAGAAATTGAAAATCGCGGGCCGTTCTAAGAATCGTTTGCTCGGGCCGTTCATCGTGACTTTGAGACCGGGCGCGATAATACTGATGTCGGTTCGTTCCGAGGCTTTCAGGTTGGCCTCTCCATGAGCGGAGATCAAATTCGTGACCGCGCCGGCGGTGACAGCCTTCATGGTCAGTTCGAGATTACGAGTTTCGCCCGGCTTGAGGTCGCCAACGTCAAATTCGAGTTCCGTGCCAGCCTGATGTTGCAGACCATTAGGGACTCGTTCGGAAATGACGATGCCCGACGCGACGCCGCTGCCGGGGTTGGAAACTTTAATTGCGAGTGTGACATCGTCGCCAATGAGGACTTGCCGTTGGGCACCGACTTGCAGCGTGAGTTCCGGCTTCGTCGAGATTGTCTTCACAGAAGCGTCGGCGCGAAAGTGGACCGTCGCGACGCTGCCGATTTCGCCTTCGGCGATGGGCATAACTTCGACTTGAACCTTCGTTTCTTCGCCCGGCTTGAGGGCACCGATGGACCACACCAATTCGTTGCGCGACCCGCGCGAGGCTGACGGCACAGTGCGGAGGAGTTGCGTTCCCTTCGGAATTTCGTCGAAGACTTCGACCCCTTGGGCGACGACCGAGCCGACGTTGCGAACCTTCACTTCAAAGACGGCGGGCTTGCCAACTTGAATTTCCTTGGGGGCGAATTTTTCGAGCGTCACTTGCGGCGATTGGCTTCCTTCGAGTTGCTTGCTGCCCGGCCGACCACTGCCGTCGCCCGAGCCACCGGCGAAATTGGTGCGATTGCTCGCTGTGGGAAGACTTTCGGTCAGATCGACTTTGGCTGCGTTGTTGATGATCGGATTGGTGCTGGCGTTTGCTGACGAATTGTTCGTCGTGGAATTATTAGCCGTTGCTGGCACACGGTCTGAACCACCGAAAGGAGTGCTATTGGAATTTGAGAAGGAACGGCTGTTGCTTGCGGCGGGTGGCACGGGTGCATCATTCCACGGAATGGGCTTCGGAACGGGTATGCCACGGATGACAGCAGCGGTTCCGCTCGGTTCCGTGGCAGCCGGTTTGTCGCCGAACGAGCCGCGATCCGCGAAAGGAGTTTTATTGGGCGTAATGGTGGCTGAATCTTTCGCCTCCTTCGTCGCCGTCGCGCCGCGCGACCAAGCGGGTGCTTCGTTCGGGATTGTTGTTGTGCCGACGATTGGCGGTGCAGGGTCGTTACTTCCCGTCGTAGCAGCGGCGAAGGGCGGGAAAGGTCGCGGCGCAGTGCCGCTCTCGGCCGTTTCATTCGCAGCGGGACGAACGCCGTAACGGCTCGAACCTTCACTGGTGGGCTTGTTATTGTTTCGCAACCCGAACGGGTCGCCGGGCGCGGCCGTTTCATTCGTGTTTCTTAAGGATTGGTCGGCCGTCGGAAATGGATTGTCCGACGCCGTTATCGGCCGAGCGTCGTCCATATTTGTCGTCAGACGCTTCGGTTCGACGGTTGTCGGGGACGACACACTGCGAAACGCACTCGTCGTGTTCGCAGTTCGGCGGCGGACCGTATCGGTCGCGCTTGGTTGATCATCGTCGCTGAGCGGGATCGGCTTGGGACCACCCGGCGGTATGATCGGACCCGACGTTTTGTCGGCCGCATTGGACAAATTCGGACCGCGGGCAATCTGATAGACAGTCGCGATGCCGAGAACGAGCGATAAGGAAACGAGCATCCAGCGTGGGAGCTTATGTCGCATGGGATCCATCCCAGGGCCAAGTGATAAGAAAAGATTTCCGAGAAGAGGGCAGACGGCGAGTAATTACCAAATCGGCCGGATGGGCGAAAGGGCAGTTTGACTTTTGAAAACAAAAGAGTGCAAGTCGCGGTTTGCGGGGAGGGGTGGTCGTGGGGTAAGTACCTGTCCAAATTACTACTCCGTGACACTACTGTCCGATTATATCTGAAGTTTTGCAAAGTGTCAGGTCAATCCCAATTGGGCCAGTATTTGCGGCAGTTTTCGTTGATCGAGGGAGGCTTTTCCAATGACCCAGGCGATGGTGGTGCGGAGGGTTTCGGCAATGATGGCGCGACAGGCTTCGCC
>JAYUFG010000515.1:0-9159 GCA_043738845.1 Planctomycetaceae bacterium | reverse complement strand
GTTCCCACGCGGCGCGCTACCTGCTTGTACCGTTACCCATCAACTCCTAAAATTTACCGTCTTGACACCGCTGGCTCTTTCAGGGATGGGCCACCCGCATCGTTACGCGGGTTTGATCGGCCAACGAGTTTTTCGCATTGCCGTTTCCCGGTGGCCCATTAGAATTGAGCGAACTCGATTTGTTCACTCAAAACCTTTTGGACTTTCAAGATGCCTCGCCACGATGGTCGCAAACGCGACGAACTTCGACCGATCAAGATCAAACGCCGGTTTACTCGCACGTCGCCCGGCAGTGTTTGGATTCAAGCGGGCGGCACGACCGTTCTGTGTACGGCGAGCGTCGAGGCCAAAGTGCCCGACTGGATGAAAGGCAAAGGACGCGGTTGGGTCACCGCTGAGTACAACATGTTGCCCGGCAGCACCTCGCCCCGCAAACGGCGTGACCGTGACGGAAAAACCGATGGCCGCACGACCGAAATTCAACGCCTGATCGGTCGCAGCCTGCGGGCAATCATTGACCTCGACGCCCTGGGCGAACGCTCCGTCACTGTCGATTGTGATGTTCTCGAAGCGGACGGCGGCACTCGCACGCTGAGCATTACGGGTGCGTTCTTGGCCCTGGTCGATGCGATTCAGTCGATCAAAGATTTGCCCGACCCGAAAAAGTATCCGCTCCGTGATAGTGTGGCGGCGATCAGCGTCGGGATTGTGAAGGGTGATCCTTTGCTCGACTTGTGCTATGTGGAAGACGTCGCTGCGGAGGTCGATATGAATGTCGTGATGACCGGCAGCGGTCGTTATATTGAAGTGCAAGGGACCGGCGAAGAAGCGACGTTTACGGAACAGGAACTGCAACAATTGACGAAGCTGGCTCGCGGGGGAATCGCAACGTTGACGGAGTTGCAGAAAAAAACACTCGGCAAGAGTTGGCCGTTCTAAGAGTTGAGAAAATGATCGCTTCGCTTGTGGGTGAAGCTAACCGACTATAGGGCCTAAATCACTGTCGTTTTTTCGCCATTCTGTGAATACCTGCTATGAATAAAATTCTTGTTTCGCCCGCTCATCTGAATTGTAAGCCGGGGAAGTATCTTGGCATTTTGGAGGGGGCGGGTTTGGAGGTCGTCTATCCGCCCGTCGGCGTAAATCTGTTCAACCCGGCTGAGTTGACGAAACAGATCCAGGGGATCAGCGGCGTACTGGCCAGTGTCGAACCGTTCAATCCTGAAGTGCTGGCCGCTTCTCAATTGCGGGTGATCGCGCGGCACGGCGTGGGTTACGATGCGATTCATGTGCCTGCGGCGACGCAACACAAAATTGCTGTCACCATCACGCCGGGAACGAACGAAGACTCGGTCGCGGAACTGACCATTGCGCTGATCCTGGGTGTATTTCGAGGATTTCCTTGGCGAGATCAACAAGTGCGGTCCGGTCGCTGGGCACGTCGCCCGTTGCCGCGACTGGCGGGTCGCACAATTGGCCTGATTGGTCTGGGGAGGATTGGAAAGGCGGTCGCTCGTCGGGCAAAAGGTCTTGAACTGAGAGTGATTGCCCACGATCCATTTGCCAGTGAAGCGTTTGCCGCCAGTCAGGGAATTCGCCTTTGTTCGCGTGAAGAACTGATTCAAACGGCCGATATTGTCAGCTTACATATACCCGACACGGCGGAGACACATCACCTGATCAATGCGACGACCTTAAAACAAATGAAGCCGGGAGCATTGCTCATCAATACTTCGCGGGGTGGTTTGATTGACGAGCCAGCGTTGATCGAGGCGTTGCAGTCGGGGCATTTGCTCGGGGCGGGACTCGATGTCTTTTCGGTCGAGCCGCTGCCAGCAGAAAGTCCGTTGACCAAACTGGAGAATGTCCTGTTAAGCCCCCACATGGCGGGCATCGACATTGAATCAGAACTGGCGATGAGTTGTATGGCGGCCCAATGCTTGGCTGATTTGTTTCACGGCCGCTGGCCCGAAGGCTGTGTGGTGAATGAGGAAATTAGGCCGGGTTGGAAGTGGTAGCGGGAGCGACGTTGTCGCCTTGAGGCCGGGGCATCAATAACTGTCGCCATTGTTGTCTTTCGCGGAGGGGCTGTGAATTTATTGAATTGCGACCGATCGGTAGGGTCCGCTGTGTGGGCAATTTGTTTGCGATCCCTGTTTTTCACGCGAATTACCAGGAGGGTGAATCGCGAACTCCCGGTCCCGAAAGCGGACCCTACAACTTAATCGGTGGATCGTCGCTTCGCGAACGCGATTTCGCTAAATTCACCTATCACGGCGTGGCCGTGTTCGACCGAGGGAGTCGCATTGCCGGGACGAACGGCCAGGGCGGTCGCCATTCCCGCCGCACGGGCTGCATCAAGCTCCAGGGTGATATCGCTAACAAAGAGAATCTCGGCGGTGGGCAGTTGCATATCAGCGGCAATTTTGAGATAGCTCGTCGCCACTCGCTTGGGACCGACCGTCGTATCGTAGTGACCGCGAAAAAATGGGGTCAGGTCACCGAAACCGGTGTGCGCGAAGAACACCCGCTGTGCTGCGATGCTGCCCGATGAAAAAATGCGTACATCCATCCCCAGTTTCGTCCAGGCCGCCAGTGCTGGCGGCACATCGGGAAACACGTGCGATTGCAACAGACCTGCGCGATACCCCTCGCGCCAAATCAAACCTTGTAATTCCTTTAAGCCGGTCGCTTTGATGTCGCCGTCCATCAGCCGATTCACTTCGGCACAAACGAGGTCGATCTCTGCGGCCACCGACCGACCAGCACACCACTGAGCGAAGTTTGCCGCGCCCGCGTCTTGGGCGATCAAGTCTCTGGCCCGTACGACCTCCGCTGAATCCCAACGCTCGTTAAGAAACGCCCGCAACTCGCCGCGCGCGTAAGGAAACAAGGTTTCGGTGACGTAAGCAATCGAACTGGTAGTTCCCTCGACATCAAGCAAAATTGCCCGGCCCGCAAATGGGATCACGGGATCACCACTGATTTCAGGCGGGGTGCTGCGGTCGGAACATCGTTTGGTCCCCAGCACATCGGCGAATACTTGGTGTGCAGGCACCCTTCCTCGTACTGCGGCGACCACCCCGACGGATCGAGAAACAGCCGAATGGCGCGAATCGTCCGGTCCGCACACAGATCGAACCAGTGCCGCGTGCTTGCTGGAACATTGATTAGGTCGCCCGCATCAAGTTGCAAAGCGATCACCGGACCTTCTGGCAGGCGGATATGAAACACCCCCCGCCCTTTGACGATGAATCGGACTTCGTCCTCGCTGTGGGTGTGTTCCTTATTGAAGCGGTCGAGCATGGCGTCGAGTCCGGGCAGGTCGGGCGTGACGTTGATCACGTCGGCCGTGACGTAACCGCCGCGCCGTTTGAGTTCGTCGACTTCCGGAGCGTAGGCAGCCAGGATTTCCTCGGTTGACGCATCGGCACTCACTCGCGGCGCGCCGGTGTCCCATCGCTCGTAGTGGATGCCAAACGGCGACAAGAAGGTGGCAATCTCTCGGAGGTCCGAGATTTGACGGCCTTCATCGGGAATCGAAATATGTGCCATGTTTTAGCTCCTTGAATTTACGACTATGCGACGGTGGATCACGACGCGGCGAACGATCACCGACGGGTGAGGTTTAGGCGGCGTCCCAGGGTCTCGAACAAAAACTCGAAGATCTCGACGTGTCGGCGGGCCTCATTCAAATCACGCCCCCAAGTATACAGCCCGTGCCGCCGAATCAAATATCCATGCCGCAAAGGCCGCTTTTGATCGGCCATGCGGTCCACAACTTGACGGGCCAAAACGGGAATATCCTGGGTATTCTCGAAAATTTCGAGCCAGAGTCGATGCTCATGCGTCGTGACGCCGGCGAGTCCTTTGAGCATTTCGTAGCCTTCGATGGCGAAACCCCCCTCCGGAAAATAGAGATCGGACAGGATTGTGCCCCAGATAGAATGGGTGTGAAGGACCGCGCCGACGTTTGGGTTCTTGGCGGCTGCGATATGCAGCAGCGTTTCGGCCGACGGCTTCGCCGGATGTCCCGCTGGTGCATGTCCTTGTCCGTCAACGACGACAAAGTCGTCTTGGCCAAGGGACCGCTTGTCGCGCCCACTGGCCGTAATCAACACCTGCAGCGGGTCACGGTTCACTACGACACTGTAGTTGCTGCTGGTGCCGACCGACCAACCTCGTTCGTAGAATAGGCTGCCAACATCGCACAGGGCGTCGATCTCAGTCTGGCTGTTTTGAATATTTCGCGATGATTCTGCCAGCGGCGCGGCGAAGTCTTCAATCTGAGACGCATCGCGGATCGACATGCGAAAATCCTTTGCGGATTGAGGCGGAGAGGACGCAGCAGAACGAGATTGGAAACCAAGCAGGCTCGCAATTGCAATAATTATAACAATGGGCAACCCACCTGCCACAATTGCTGGTTAAAATTCTCTTTATCTTAGTCCCGGCGGGCACTCGTTCGTTTAACTGCTTAGGGCTGGCAGATCGACAACTTTCAACATTATCGAAAATATCGGAAGGCGGATCGACAAAATGCGAGGGTCGATCCTGCTTGAAAACCCTCCTTAGTCCTTTTAGGTTGACCCGTCACCACAGCAGTCTTTGGTTCGCTCCGGCAGTCATTTGTACGTATCTTCAACCATTTATACAAATGGTGGTTAGTGGATCGTCAATCATCGGGTGTCTGTCGGCGTATCGAGTCGATGAGACCTGTTAGCTTCACCAAAAACGATCCAAGATTTTTCCGTTCTAAGACCTCTTGAAAACTTTCGCCTTCGACAGGATGGGCGCAAGCGTTACGAATGCGCTCGGCGCGATTGAACACGCAGTCGATTTCGTCGCGGCCCCGGTCGATAACGAGCTTGCACTTGCTGATCATTCTGGCCTTGTCGATGAACGTCGTGCAGGCGACGATTTCGCCGAGATGATCGTGAGGGTCGTCTATGGGTCGGTGAGAGTACCGCCGTTTCGACTCGTAGCGTTTTTTCCAGACGGCAATGGCCTTTTCCTTGCGGCCGTCGGAAAGGACGTCGAAGCATTGCTTGGCGAATCTTTGGCAAAGGCGCAGGGCATTCGTTTCTAATTCGAGTGTCAATGCAAACAAACACATTCGACCAGGAGGCTTGAAAAGACCAGCGTAGTCTACGGTGCCCGTAAGCCGTCGTCCGTCCAATACAAAACAAAACCTAAAACCTTCTTCTGCGAAATAGGATAACGTATCCAGGTAGGGCGTATTCGCGGTGATGAGTTGTGATGGCCTTATCGGTTCTGCCACGGAACCCACCTTGACGGTACTTGGATCCTCCACGCCGTCGTATCCAATTGCGGTCCATCCCATCGGTGAACCATTTTCGACAACGAGCGAAATGCGATCCACAGGGTTAAAACCACCTTCGGTACCCGCCTCAAACATTTGTAATTCAGCGTCCGCCACTGTCATTTCGAAATCAATTTCCAACCCCAGCGGGGTTTGAATCTGCCTTACCGTAACCAACGATGCCATCTGGTGATACACGGACAAATCACTCTCTTCATCGTTGGGCATCTTGAACCTCCATGAATCACAGGCGAAAAAAATAGGACGGAACTCTCCGAAGGTGAGTTCCGTCCCAATGGTAACATAAGATTCAATTATTGACTCGCCAGATTAGCTCGGCTTGATGAGTGGACCGGATTCTCCGCCGACACCACCCTTGAGTTCTTGGGCCGGTTTGGCGGGCGTTGTGCCCGTTGCTGCGCCGTTGGTGCTGGCATCGGCCGCTTCGGCCTCTTCTGCCCAGGTAACGCGCTTCCGCGAGAGGCCGATCTTACGTTCTTCCGCATCGACGCGGAGAATTTTCACCTCGATCTCTTCGCCGACCTTCACGATTTCTTCCGGGTTCTCGACTTTTTGTTCGGAAAGCTCGGAGATATGGAGCAAGCCTTCGAGGCCATTTTCCAAACCGACGAACACGCCGAAGTTGGTGAGTTTCGTGACCTTGCCTTTGACCAGTTGGCCCGGCTGATACTTGTTGGGGATGTCGGTTGCCCAGGGATCCTCATCAAGTTGCTTGAGCCCCAACGCAATCCGCCGCCGTTGTTGATCGACCGAGAGAACCTTGCAGGTGACCTCTTGGCCCTTTTCGACAACTTCGCTCGGATGGCTGATCTTGCGGGTCCACGACATATCACTGACGTGCAATAGACCGTCGATCCCTTCTTCGATCTCGATGAAGGCACCGTAATTGGTGAGGTTACGCACGGTTCCCTTAACGGTCGTGCCCGGCGAGTATTTGTCGGTAACTTTGTCCCACGGATTGTCCTGGGTTTGCTTCATACCCAGCGAAATCTCGTGCTTTTCTTTGTCGATCTTGAGTACGACCACACTGACTTCGTCGTCAATGTGGACCATTTCGTTAGGATGACTAATCCGCTTGGTCCACGACATTTCGCTGATGTGGACCAATCCTTCGATCCCTTCTTCCAGCTTGATAAAGGCACCGTAGCTCATTACGTTGACGACGGAACCCTTGTGGATCGAGGCCACCGGATATTTGTCGCCGACCAATTCCCACGGGCTGGCCGATTTTTGCTTGAGACCGAGCGCAATTTTTTCTTTTTCGCGATCGACGTTCAAAATTTGAACTTCGAGTTCTTGGTCGATGTGGACCATTTCGGTCGGATGACCGATGCGGCCCCAACTCATATCGGTGATGTGCAACAGACCGTCGATTCCGCCCAGGTCCACGAACGCACCAAAGTCGGCGATGTTCTTGACGACACCCTTGACCAACTGACCTTCTTGCAACGTGCTGAGAAGTTGAGCCTTCTTTTCGGCCCGTTCGGTTTCGATGAGAGCGCGACGGCTGACCACGATATTGCGGCGAGTTTCGTCGATCTTGAGAACCAAGCATTGAATCGTGCGGCCGACGTAATCGCCAATTTCGGCGGGACGGCGGATATCGACTTGGCTGGCGGGCAAGAACACACTCACGCCGATATTGACGAGCAATCCACCCTTGATCTTGCGGAGAACTTCGCCCGTGACGACGTCGCCTTCTTTGACGGCCTTCATCACGTTTTCCCACTGCTCGATCTTTTCAGCCTTACGCTTGCTGAGGGTGATCATGCCACGGGATTCTTCAACTTGGCCGAGGGCGTCTTCGACGTCTTCGATTAAGACTTTGACCGTTTGGCCAACTTCGGGCGGGGCTTCGCCCTCGTCCCATTCGTTGCGAGGGATTTGTCCTTCGCTCTTATAGCCAACATCGACGAGGACGTATTCGTCATCGACGCGGAGAATTTTGCCGACGAGAATTTGATTGACTTGGACGCCTTGGGGATTCCAGGCCATGTCCGTTATGTCGCTACCCGGTCCCATCGCCTCCTCAATCTCGCGATTGAGTTCGTCATCATCAATGTCCAAGCTGCGAATTAGATTACGATCTACCATGTATGTACTTACGGGGAGGAGTGCCACGCGCGAGAAGAAAACGCACGGCGGAAAAGGCACCCACAAGAAGTGGGGCCAAGATCGCCAAGGTGGTTTCCAAACGAGAGGGCCACCTCGGGGGGTTAAGGGTTTTGCCACGCTCACCCGGATTCTCTCCACGAGAACCACAAATTGGCACGCTGGCGCAAACCGCGATTGTATCAATTCCTCTACTCGTGAACAACCACAATTTTAGGCCAATTTGACGGAATGGGGCAGTGAAAGGGGTGTTTGAACGGGTGAAAAATGGTCCAATGAGCAAAGGAATTGGCTTATGTAGAGCGTCCAGATTTTACGTGAACCGCCCCCGTTCTTGGATAGTTACCGCTTCGCTTGCGCGGCGAGACTAACCGATTAGGGCGAAACCCGGAAGTTAATCGCGAACACCCCCTATCACGACCCTTTCATTTCGCAGGTTGTCTTTGTTCCATTTTGATCGCGGCTTAAAACTGACGAAGGCCGATTTGGCGATTGATTTTCGCCGTCGGCAAAAGTGCGGGTTTATTTCGCACGCCCATATCGACCACATGGCCCGACATGAGTTTGCATTGTGTACGCCCGCGACAGGCAAGCTCTATCAACATCGTTTCGGTGTGAGGCCGACGATTGATCTGCCGTATCGGGTGCCGTATGAATTTGGCGGGTTGCGATTGACGACGTATCCGGCGGGACATTGTCTCGGTTCGGCCATGTTGCTGGCCGAGGATGGGGATGAATCGCTACTGTATTCGGGCGACTTTAAGCTGGGAGAATCGGCAACGGCGGAAAGGGCCGAGTTGCCCCGGGCGAAAATCCTGGTCATCGAAAGTACGTTTGGCGATCCGAAATATCGACTGACGCCGCGAGCGGTGGCCATCGCGCAATTGATCGAACTGGTGCGCGAAGCACTCGCCAGAGATGCTGTTCCCGTGATTCAGGCGTATCTGTTGGGCAAGTCGCAAGAAGTGACAAAAATATTGACGAACGCCGGGATTCCCGTCCTGCAACATCCCGACATTTTCGCGATCAGTCAGGTTTATGAAGCGTGCGGGGTTTCGTTCGGAGCCTACGGGCGGTTGTCCGGTCCGCCCGCCGAGGGGCACGCGGTCATCGTGCCGCCACGAAAACATCATCTGTCCATACTGAGCCAAAAACGGCCGACCGTGACGTTTGCGGTGACGGGTTGGGCAATGGATCAGGGGACCAAGGCCCGCTGGGACGTTGATCATGCGATCCCGCTTTCCGATCATGCCGACTATGACGAACTGTTCGCGGCGATTGAAATGGTCCAGCCCCGCGTAATTTATTGCACGCATGGTCCGGTCAGTTTTGTGGATCGGTTGCGGGAGGCGGGGTTGAACGCTTATCCGCTGGATGCACGAGCGATGCAGTTGCCGTTGTTCTGACGGGGACTGCGGTCGCTGATGTTTTGGTCTCGCCGGAGATCGTTTAATTGGTAGCTGAAAAGTATGCGGTTCATTCTCCGATGATCTTCAGCAGCACTCGTTTCGCCCGGCGACCGTCGAATTCACCATAGAAAATTTGCTCCCAGGGGCCAAAGTCGAGTTGGCCTTTCGTGATTGCGACGACGACCTCGCGGCCCATTATTGTCTCCACGATGGGTCTAAAACCCTCGCCTTCAGGCGAATCCTTTAGGTTCTTCGTTTAGGTTGGTATACTCGCCGGTTATGGAACATTACCGA
>JAYUFG010000514.1:0-9170 GCA_043738845.1 Planctomycetaceae bacterium | reverse complement strand
GGTCGGTTGAGCATCATTCGGTTTTTTATCGATCGCAGGTTGAGCGGCGTCCTTAGAGGCCGGTATCACGGCGTCTTCCGCCATTGCCTTGGCCGGTGCGACGAATGAATTTGAAGTGACAAGAAACGTGACCCCCGCGCAGACCACCATCCGCCAGAGAAAACTCCGGTACATCACGAACTCCTCGAAAAAAGTGTTTCCGGCGCGCAACGAGGTGCCTTTTGGCCGCCTAGCCAAACTCGCCGCGCGATCCAGACCTCTCCCGCTCGTCGTGAAGGTTGCGATGATTGCCTGTCGCGAGAGAAGCCGCCTAGGTGAACAGAGTAATCGGGCGGGCGAAATTGTAAAGTGGTCGCGAGGAAAAAAATGGGAAGGCTGACGTGGACCGGGTGAATTCCACGGCGAACACGACGCGGATTGCTCCTATTTCATTTCGCAGTTCCCGAACGTCGGAAACCCCGCACCAGAAACCCGTCGGGCAAACCTGAGCCATTTCACCCAACCCACATATCGAGTTTATTCACTCGGACGCTGGTTCCGCAGAAACTCGCGACAGCGGGTGAAAAACGTCTGATAGTCTGCGCGACGATAGTCGGGAAAGGTCCACTCGTGATGTTGCCAGCGGCGATGTTTATAAAACAACGTCACTTCCGCAAAAATTCCCTGCGATAAATAAATCCGATGGGCATGATCCTTCGTCGAGGCCAACACCAACTTCGCTTGCGTAATGTAGCCGGGATCAAGGTTCAACGGTCGCGGCTCTGAATGGCCACCCAGCGCGGCGTACTCTTGCTCTCGTTCGTTGCTGAGCAATTTCAGATCAGACAGCTTGCCTGGATCGATCAACCGCTCGAAGGCCCAGAAGCATTTCTTGATTTCCGGCCCCATCGTTGGTTCGTAATAGTTTGTTTCGACGAACTCGAATCGAGGACTGACCAGTGCGGCCGGTCCCCAATCTCCTTGCATTCGATCCAGCCCCCAATCGAGTGCAGTCTCATAGCGACTAAACGCCGCCGTGATGAGGAGTACAGGAATTGGTGAAAAAATATCGCCCATGAGAAAAATCGGCAATCCGGAAGAAATAAATAGCTGTTACAAAATAGTCTGCATCATTGGTATCGCTTTGGGATCCGTGCGACGACGGTTCGGTCACAGTTGCAAAATCGTGCCCAAGGGTTCGGCGGCGGTCGTTTTCTGAAACCGCGTAGTTTCTAAACACGGTTATTTTTAGATGCGGAACAGACGATGTGCAAGGCGGCGTTGTTCGCGATCTGTTAGTTTGGCAACCACCGAAACGAGATTCCAGACCGTTCTCGCCGTGACAATTCGCCGCGACCATGAAAGAATTGCCCTTCCCCGCTTGTGGGAACCACTCTGTAGTTCGTATCATTCTTTAGGTCGGCATTTGTAGGTCAGGTACGCCGTACCTGACTACTCTCCGTTTGTGGTTCCGCATGTCGGCGTTTGATTCCGCAGATGGGCAGAACGAACTCGCGACATAACGCGCAAATTCGGTCGGTACGAGGTGCCTGAGCTACAATAAATTTCTTTCGTTCCCAAAGGGTCTATGCGATGAGTGTCGGCGAGAACATGCAGAAGCGGGCGGAAGAATTCGTCAAACGCTACGGGGCCGTGCGCGAACAGATCGGCCGCGTCATCGTTGGTCATGACGAAATCGTCCACGGGGTGTTGACCTGTCTCTTCGTGGGCGGGCATTGTTTGCTCGAAGGGGTGCCCGGCCTGGGAAAGACGCTGCTCGTGCGGACTCTGGCGAAGACGCTAAATCTCAATTTTTCGCGCGTGCAGTTCACGCCTGATCTCATGCCCGCCGACATCCTCGGCACGAACATGGTGATGGAGTCGCCCGACGGCCGCCGCTTTTTTGAATTTCAAAAGGGTCCGATCTTCACCCAGATTTTGCTCGCCGACGAAATCAATCGGGCCACGCCGAAAACGCAATCGGCCTTGCTCGAAGCGATGCAAGAAGGTTCGGTCACTGTGGCGGGCCAAAGTTATCAGCTTGAAAAACCGTACTTTGTGATGGCCACGCAAAACCCGATTGAGCAGGAAGGGACGTATCCCTTGCCCGAGGCCCAACTCGACCGCTTCTTCTTCAAACTGGTCGTTGGCTATTCAGGTCGTCAGGAATTGATGACCGTACTCGACCGCACGACGCGGGGCGAGATCATCGAGCCGGTCAAGGTGATGGACGGCGACGAGATTAAACAGTGGCAACAACTTATTCGCGAAGTAATCCTCGCCAAACATGTGCAGGATTACGCGGTGCGGCTGACGCTCGCGACGCATCCCGAAGGGCCATTCGCGCAGCCCGCCACGAACCAGTATTTGCGTTGGGGCAGCAGTCCCCGCGGTGCGCAAACGATGGCTTTGGCGGCGAAGGTGCGGGCACTTTTGGAAGGTCGTTACAACGTGAGCTTTGAAGATGTGCGGCGAGTTTTCTTGCCTGCGATGCGGCACCGCGTGATTCTGAATTTTGAAGCCCAGGCGGAAGGGATCGACACCGACCGCGTCCTCCGCGAGATCGTGGAAAAGGTGCCGGAAAAGTCGGACGTGTAACACGAAAAGAGCCGCGCACGAAGTCAGCGGTTGGTGCGACCCTACACGGTGCGGACGAACGAAACCGTGAAGAAGTACCGGTGTGACGACTCTTGGCTGCGCCAACGGTTGCCAGCAACCATCCCTTTCAAGGTTTCTTGAATTTGCCCAAACTTTGCGAGTTGTTCAGCTTAAGTCTTTAGCACTAAGGATGGCAAGTTCGACAGGAGCCTTCGTCCCACTCCCGTTGGTTCACGCGGTCGGCGCGGTCGTGGGCATCATCGCCGGACTCGCTGTTCTAAAACCGACAAGTTGCCGTTATTCAGCGTTATGAAAAAATTGACGAGGTCCGGGACAAAGAGCGACGCTTAAACAATCGACCGCGCAAATGTCTCGGCTATAAAACTCCCGTCGAAGTTTTCTTCGAGAAAACCTCGCCTGCCAGTTGCGATTGAGATTGGTCACCGCCGTCTTGATTTATGACATCGTTCGCCTAACAAGGCGAGGATCAATAAATACGGAAATACGAATATTTGAGGTTCTACTCTCTCGGATCATCAAGCGTCACCGTGAAGGTCTTTTCTTCCTCGCCCCGTTTTACCGTGACGGGTGCTTTGTCGCCCCCTTTGAACTTACGCAGGGCATTGTCAAAGTCGTCGAGGTTGCCGATTTTACTCTCGCCGAGTTTGATGATAATGTCGCCCGCTTGAATGCCCGCCTTTTCCGCAGGGCCATCTTTCGTCACACCGGTTAAGGCGTAGCCCGGTTGATCTTGGGCAAAGTCAGGGATGCTGCCGAAGTAGGGTCGCGAGCCGCTCTTGTCGATCTTGGCGGAACCCTTCACCTGCAAATACTGCGGACGTTTTTCGTTATCCACGATTTCCAGTGCCATTTCCGTGACCATCTCGGAAATCCGCCGCATCCCAGAGATATTGATCTTCGCCGCCACGTCGGTCGGCCGGTGATAGTCCTTGTGCATTCCGGTGAAGTAATGCAGGACGGGAATCTCTTTCGCATAAAACGACGCATGATCGCTGGGACCAAAACCGCTGGGGTCTTTGTGAACGCCAAGACCATACTTGCGACAATAACGATCAACCATCGAGTCAAACTCGGGAGCGGTTCCGGTTCCATAGATAATAATTTTTTCATCGGTCAGTCGCCCGACCATATCCATGTTGAGCATCGCAATGGTTTTATCGAGCGGAAAGGCTGGCTCGCGAACGTATCGCGCACTGCCGAGCAGTCCTCGTTCTTCGCCCGTGAATGAGATGAAAACAATTCGTCGAGGGAGTTTCCGACCGAGTGACGTGATTTTGCGGGCGACTTCGAGCAAGGCGACGGTTCCGGAACCGTTGTCGTCAGCACCGTGATGAATGTCGGTCAGCCGGGGATCGGCCGCGCCGGAACCGGGCCCGCCACGACCAACGTGATCGTAATGGGCGCCGATCACTAAGGTTTCGTCGGCCAGCGGTCCTTCGCCTTCCAGCACCGCGACGATGTTTTTGACGGTGTTCTCCTTGCGGACGACGTTGGTCTCGCCTTGAATTTGCCAGCCAGTCAGTTCGTAACTATGCGGATGCAGGTCGCGATCGATATCGGCTTCGATCACCGATAATTCCGATTGCAACGCGATTTTGAACACGCGGTCGAGCGGAGCGCGTCGGGTGTGCAGGACAGGAATATCGCGGCCGCCGTCGCCGCCGGGACCAGCTCCTTGAAAACCGTACAAAGGGTCAGAGGCTGCCGCGAGTTTCTTGCCCGCCTCGGCAACTTTTCCGGATAGGTCTTCAATCGTTTTGAAATGTTTTTCCGCCTGTTCGCGGGTCGGCTTTTCTAGCTTGCGGTATTCGGCGTCAACTTTGTTGAGATTGTCGAGAGCGGTTTGCCAGCGTTTTTGTTGTTCCTTGAGAGTTCGTTGAATGTCAAAACTGTCGGTACAGAGAATGACGGCTACCGCACCATGTTCATAAGCGTTGGAAATTTTGCGAACGACAGGAGCGTATTCAGAATCATTTCCGCCGCCGAACTTGCTGTGCGGATTGGCCTGATCGAGCGCATGACGAATGATGAGAACGGCTTTGCCCTTCACATCGACATTGGCATAGTCGTCGTAAGAGGGTTTCTCTTCGCCCACCGCTTTGTGCAGTGTGATTCCGTACCCGACGAACACGAGGGGCAGATCGAACTTACCTGACCCGCCGACGGCCAAGGGAGTGAAGTCGGTGTCAAGCACCAGCTCGATTTTTTGCGGAAGGCCTTGGTCGTCCTTCGGTCCGACGAGCGAGACGTGGTTTTTTTCCTTCGGGCCTTGGTCGGAAGAGCGCGTGATCTTGAAATTTTGAAATGCTTTGCCGTCGAAGCGATCTGTCTTCAAACCCATTTCGGCATATTGTTTGGCAATGTAGTCGGCCGCCTTGTCGAGACCGGCCGTGCCAACGCCACGACCTTCTAGATCATCGGAAGAAATAAAGCGGATAGCTTCTGCAAGCCGTTGCTCGGTGGAGCCTTCCACGGACGACGTTTCGCTTTTCGCGGCCTCGTTTTTAGTGGCCGTATCGGCCGAGTAGGATTGCTCGATGTCAGTCGCGCCAGCTACCAGAAATATGACACCCGCCACGACGATTGACTGGAAGCGATGGTTGGCATAATGGAAACAATTTTTACGGAAACAGAACAGCGACACGGGAATTCTCATGGGGTAAGTGTGAGTTTCAGGGGGGCGCAAAGGGGGGCGCGAGTCGGAGCAAAACGTATGGTTATATCACCCTTTCAGGGTTGAACTTGTCGTTATTCTAACATTTCCCAGGGCGGTGCCCTGGGCTGAAAAATCTCAGCCCTTCAGGCTGCTCAATCGGGGAAGTACCCCGGCCCTTCGAACTGTTCGATCTGGTAAGCCAGGTAAGCTCCGTTGGGACTACCAAAATTCTCAGCCTAAACATGGGCTAAGTCAAGCGGAAATCGGTTTTGACACGGCCGACCGACCTCGCTATCCTTCCCGCCCCTAAGCTGGGATCGCGAAATCGTTCGCAACCGGCTGGGAACCTCGGAAGAACAAGGAAGTTTTTCCGATTATTGGGGGAAACAGGAAGGTGGCCATCCCCATGCAAAGCGTACTGATCGTGGACGAATCGACCGAGGCGAGAGAGGTTCTGAAAACGGCCCTGCTCCGTCGGGGCGTGCAGATTTTTGAGGCCAGCCGGACGGAACAGGGTGTGGCCCTTGCTCGACAGTATCATCCCGATGTGATTGTCGTCGATCTCGAGGCTCAAACTTCCGACGCCCAGCACGTCTCGGACGATTTTGCGGCTGCCTCACCCTTGCACCCGGCGTCACTCGTGCTTCTCGGCACGGCTCGCCGTTTGGCCGGGGCGACCTCTCCCGGCGGAGAGTTCATCTCCAAACCCTATCATTACGCCCCGCTAATTCGTAAAATTGAAAGTCTGTTAGCAGGCTAACGTGAAGTCGGGACGATGAACTTGTTCTGACGAACGGGTTATAGCTCGGGGGAATGACTTTCGGATGGGAGATCGTCCCGCACCATCGCTGTTCGTAATTCAAGGACGGGATCAGGGTACGCGCTTTGATCTGGAACCGGCCAACCCGATTGTTTCGCTCGGTCGCGACGCGGGTAACACGATCCAACTGCATGACACCGAGGTTTCCCGCCGTCACGCCGAAATTCGCGCCACGGGTGAAAAATACTCCGTCGTCGATCTGGGCAGTTCCAACGGCACATTTCTCAATGGCCGAAAAATCCAGGAACACGAACTCAATTCCGGCGATCAGGTGCAGATTGGCCGGTCGTTCCTCTTGTTCACGATTCCCGGCGAACACTCTCGGGACAAACTCGACGAGCAAGTCCATATCGTGCAGCGACCGGCCGGGAGCGACGACTCGCGAATTGTGCGGTCCGTTTCGCAAGAAGAGGGAAGCTCGCTCCTCTCGCCGCTGGCCGACGATGCCTCGAACAGCCCTTGGCTGGCTCGGGCGCGGAGCAATTTACAGGTTATGTATCGCACCGCTCTCGCCGTCAGTCATACGCTAGACATTGATCAATTGCTCGACCGGATCATGCAGTTGATCTTTGAATGGGTCGAAGCCGATCGCGGTTGCGTGATGCTCGTTGATCACGAGACCAAGGAGTTAGTTCCCAAAGTTCGCCGTGATCGCAAGAGCAACAACGCTGACGAAAAAATCACGATTAGCAAAACGATTCTTGATTTTGTTATGGAACGAAGGGAAGGAGTGTTGACGAGCGACGCTCGTGAGGATCACCGTTGGAACGCCGCCGCGAGCATCGTGCAAATGGGCGTTCGAGAGGCGATCTGCGTCCCGATGCAGGGTCGCTACGACGTCGTCGGCGTGATCTATATCGACACGTCGATCCCGGCCCATCGCGTCATGCAACTCGGAGCGGGCGCGAAAAAATTCAACGAAGAACACTTGAAACTGATGGTCGCGATTGGCCATCAGGCGGCACTCGCCGTCGAGGATACCGCCTATTACTCGGCCATGTTGCAATCCGAACGCTTGGCGGCGGTGGGGCAAACCATTGCGACGTTGTCACACCATATCAAAAACATTTTGCAAGGGATTCGCGGCGGAAGTTATCTGATCGAGTTGGGACTTTCGGAACATGACGAAGTCGTTTTGAAAAAAGGCTGGGACATCGTCGAGAAGAATCAAAATCGGATTTCGGCTCTCGTGATGGATATGCTCACGTTCAGCAAAGATCGCGAGCCGGAAATGATGCCCGGCGAATTGAACCAGACGATTGACGATGTCATCGAACTGGCTCAAACGCGGGCCAAAGAGATGCAGGTCGAACTGATCTGGCGGCCGGGTGAGCATCTGCCGACGTTGTCGTTTGATCCCGACGGTATTCATCGGGCCGTGTTGAATGTCGTGAGCAACGCGATTGACGCCTGTGACCCACGCAACTCCGACGACGAGGATGAAAATGCTATTCCTCATCCTGGTCGGGTGGTCGTTGCGACGGAATTTCTGCCCGAGTTGAAACTTGCCCGGATCGTCATTGAGGACAACGGCTGCGGAATTCCGACCGACGAGTTGCAAAAGATTTTTACGGTTTTCGTTTCGAGCAAAGGGAGTCGCGGGACGGGCCTCGGCCTTCCGGTCAGTCAGAAAATCTTCAAAGAACACGGCGGCCGCATCCTCGTCGAAAGCACTCCGGGTCAAGGGAGCCGCTTCACGCTCGAACTTCCGGCCGTCATTCCCGACCCCGTGAGAGAGACGGCGTCGGGCGAGACTCTGTCGGGATAGAAGTAGAGCATAAATAACTGTCGCAATCACTTGCGGTAGCGGAAAGGGTTTGTTCCAGAATTTGGTAATCCGACAAAGTATTGGGGTGTGATTTCTTGAGGCCGCTTCCAGCGGCCTTTCCCGCGAAGCGGGTATTAGGCCCATGCTTTAGCATGGGTTAAGCCGATGCGAACCACCCCAATTTTCTCCCACCCCGCCGCCGAAGGCGGCGGGGTGGGAGAAAATTTAGAACGAGGACAAACGCGATGGGGCGGCGAATGCTACCCATGCTAAAGCATGGGCCTACTACCGCCTTTCGGCGGAAAAGTCCGTGAACGGACTTGGGATACAACAACGCAAAATTGCTAAAACGATCGGGACCACATTTTGCCGCGATTCACGGTCGCTTCTCACCGTTCGCCGCTAACGCGGCTGCAAATCAATTCACCCACGATTACGCTCGCCAAAAGCCGACCTGAAAATTGCCGTGCGTGGTACGAGTTTTTTGTTGACAATCGCTTCAAGCGTTGTTCCAATGCAGCAAGCATCGTTTGATCGTCCAACGATGAGCCAAGCGACCAGCCTAAATCAAGAGTCAAAAGTAATTTGTGGCCGATCCTGTCCCTCGGCCAATTCACAATATGCGGCCTGGGGCCGACGTTATGCAGGTCCGCATAAACACGAGTTAGGCTGCTTGAAAAACGCACATGGATGAATGGCCCTTTGCCGATCCGAAGAATCTCGCCGTCATCACTGTGCGGCAAATCGTCCAGGATGCTCAGCCGATCTTGCGTGTTAGCCACGACAGCGACGATGGTGGTTGGCAATTCCTTGAGTGGGGCACGCCCTGCGAAGAAGATGCGATGATAGTTTCGCTCTACTCTATAGTGGTACGCGATCCGTCGCTCAAGGAACTTGCGGACCTTCCTTTTGGATGGCGTGCTTTGCGGCGCAATCCTGATGAACCGTGGCACCGTGAGCAAGAGTAGTAAGTTTCGACTTGAAGTGAAGGCGAAGGAATGGTTCATTTACAAAACTGACGACTTCGGCGGACGCAGCAGCTTAGCCGTACCGTTAGCCATCGAAGTGCTCGACATGACTGCAATCCAATCAGAAGAGTTGGCAAGAGCATTCGCTCGCGATGGTGCGGCATTGGTCGTTGAGTCTCTACTTCGTGACGCAGCTACAACGGCAGCGGTGGCCGAAGATCAGGTGAACGTCGTGATGCGATCATTCGAAGCGATGGCTGAGGCGGTGACCAATCTCAAACGCAACTGGCAGGCGAGGTTTTCTCGAAGAAAACCTCGGCGGGTGTTTTGTAGCCGAGACATTTGCGGGGACGATTGTTT
>JAYUFG010000513.1:0-9189 GCA_043738845.1 Planctomycetaceae bacterium | reverse complement strand
CGACGACGGGGGCTTTCTTCGTCGGGCCGCCCATATCCCAAGCACCCGGCAGTGATTTTCCGTCGATCCAGCCGCGAATCGAGTCGGGTTCGCCGAAGCGATACGTCGCCGCGACATGATGCCAACTCGTCTTCGGCGTGAATCCGTCGGTCGTGGACCAGCGATGAAAATGGGCCTCCTTTTTTACATCATCTCCGAGAGCCGGAGTCGTGGCAAACAGAAAGCTCACACACGCTTTTCCTTTTTGCTCACGCAGTCTTAAGGCCCAGTTTTGATTGTCGCGAGCGAAACCGGGTGAGCCGGTCCGCCCCTTGCCGACGATGTAAACATATTCACCTGCGTGCAAATCATCGACATTCACCCAGGCTTCGACCGTGATTGAATCGCCATTGGTGAAATCGAAATCGCTGTTCGCGCCCGGGTCGGGATAAGAAAAGTGGGCACCCTTGCCGTCGAACTGCACGGCCGTGTTGCCTGCATCGAAATCAGGAAACTCCGGCGGTCGCGGACCGGCCACATCACGATGCACACCGCCGTGCGGCGTGAGTTTGGAGATTTCCTCATTGCCAAAGTCCCAGCGGACAACCGGCGCGGCAGAGCTATTTTGAACGAGCAAAAGGAAAGCGAGTGTCGCGATTAACCAACAACATTCACGTGGAAGGATCGTGACCATGTCTTAACCGAATTCACGAATGGGTGGGGATTGTGGGGGTGACAATCAGGGGCAGTTCGAACACTCGTCTCAATGGAAACAACGTTGCGGGGCCGCTACGATAACGCCAGAGGGTCGTCGATGGTGAGTTCGTCGGCGGGAATCCAGACGACTCGACCGTCCTGCCAGACCACCATCGGCAGACCGAGTTGTTGGTGTTTCAATACTGCTAAATTGACCGCCTCGCGCAAGGACTGCTCGATGGCCAGCTTCACAGCTTGCATGGGCGTCTGGCCATCGTGGTTGGGCGTGAAATCGATCATTGTTGCTCCTCCGTTTTCATAATACTCTGCCATACCGACTCCAGATAGACCTCCGTCGGGCAGTTCATTCGACCCGCCGCTGACGCGGCTTACTTCACAATCGTGCACAATTCCAGCCGTTTCTCTGCACTCCACGGCGGGCTACTCACAGGTCGCCGCTGACGCGGCTGCAATCTAGTCCATCCTTTCACTCGGCGAGTTACGCCAGCCAACGAAATTTGCCACACTTGCCCCTAATGCTGTTCCTCAATCCGATACAGCCCCTTATCCGTCCGCACGTACAGAGCGTTATCGAGGGCCATTGGTGTGGCCATGATTTTGCCGGGGAGTTCGTTCTTGCCGAGCGAAGCGAACTTCTTGCCCGGTGCGATAACGTGCATCACACCTTCGCGGCTGCCGAGGTAGATTTTGTCGTTGGCGAATTGGGGTGATGACGAAAAATTTCCGCCCAGCCGCTCGCGATAATGTTCCTTGCCGGAGATCGCATCAAGGCAGGTGAAAACGCCGCTATCACTGACAAAGTAGAGTTCGTCGCCAATCAATAAGGGCGAAGGCATCGTCGGCGCACCCTGCTTGAAATGCCAAGCAATCGAGGGCTTCTCCTGTCCTTCGTACTTGATCGCCAACATGTCGGGCTTCGTGAACCCCGTACTCATGTAGATCATTCCGTGACCGACGACGGGCTTCGGCGTAATCGAGAATCCAAGCATTCCGTAGGACAGCTTCCACAGTTCTTTGCCGCTCGCCGGGTCGTAACCATACAACCAGTCAGCACCGGGCGCGAGCAACTGTTCTTGACCATTGATGGAAGCGATGAGCGGCGTGCCATAGGACTTTTTGAACTGGATGTTCGCCTTCAACTCGCCGGTGCGGTCTGTCTTCCAGACGAGCGTTCCGGTTTTCTTGTCGAGTGCGGCGACATATTGAATGTCACTTCCGTCGAGCATGAAGATCACGAGATTTTTCCAAACAATCGCCGAACCACCTGGACCGTTTTCGTGCATGCAATGGAGGTCCGTATTCGTCCAGGCAAGTTCACCCTGGGTGGTGTTGACGCACGCCGTTCCAAACGTGCCAAAGTGACAATAGAGACGCCCCTCTTCAATGACGGGCGATGGAGAGGCATAACTATTGAGGGCGTGAACCCATTGCGGGTCTTTTTCGGTGATGAGCAAAACATCGTGAACGACTTTGCCAGAGTCGCGATCAACGCAGACAGCGCGGAGTTCGACTTTTTCGAGCAGGGTCAGCGGTTGATCGCCCGTGTTGCCTTTGAGTCGCTTCTTGGCCTCTTCGGGCGAGGCAAGCGTTTCGACGGCGGTCGTCAGCCAAATTTGTTTTCCCGCGGCGACGGGCGAGGAGTATCCGCGACCGGGAATCTCGACCAACCACTTGATGTTTTGCGTCTCGCTCCAGGTGGTCGGCAGGTTTTTCAGGCCCGCACCGGCGTGACCTTGGCCGCCAGGGCCACGCCATTCGGGCCATTCCGCAGCGAACGTGAACGGCGAACCAGCACCGAACCATACGGAAACTGCGATGACGATTAGACCGAGAAGTTTGGATGGAAACATGGAGGTAACGCTTCGGGGATAGGGGCGGGGAACTCGACAGGAGTCCTTAGATTAACCTCCTCGATGAGTCGCCGCAACCGACCGTTTTTCACCCGAACAAATTGGCGTTTCACACGGTGCCATTTGGCACGTCGGCTATGGAATTGGGCCGAATTAGGTTCCCACTTTGATTTTTTGACGCGTACCGTCGTTGTGACGGTTTCGCCTCGCTCCGCTGCGCGTCGCTGCTAACCTAAGATCGCAAAATCGGGAAGTTATTTCATTCCAAATCCTAACGCGGATTTTTAAAAAGGGTTTATCCTTGGGCTGAAACCGGTTCGGCCAGCGTGTCGCGCAACGTGCGGGAACTGGTCGCGTGACCGTTCCAGTCGGTCCAGCAATGCTCACGATAGTTGTACAAGCGACAGACCCTTAGCGCGTAGCGAAAACTGCGGAGCGAGAATTTGTGTTCGACGATGTCCTCGGGATAGGCCGCTTCGAGGCTGTCCTGCGCTTCGGCCAAGTGATAGAGGGGAACCTTTGGATCGACGTGATGGGCCGTATGTTCCATGATCCGATGGATGACCCAATTGATAGGGCCAGGAAATGTCACGTGCGCCGTCCCTTGAATTTGCCCCCGATAAAAATTCCACTCTTCTTGATCGTCGAACCACGGAATTAAAGGATGGGTGTGGTGGAGAAAAATCAAAAACCCGATCAACCAATTCCACACAATGAACGGCAACCACTGCCCCAAGAACAAAAGTTCGAGCGAGTTGCCGACGTTGTTGAACCAGCTTGGGGCGAGGATCAGGACGGCCGCCTGGGCCACGATGAAAGCCGCCACGAGCAAACAGTCGCCGACGAAGCGGGGCATTTTCATATTGCCGCGAAAGGCCCGACTGGGAAACACGGTCCGTCGCAAAAAGACATCGCAGAAATAATACGCGCCCATTCCGAGCGGCGTGCGATAAAAGCGAATCATCGCCTGTCGCCAACGGGGCAAGGCGTCGTAACTTTCTTTGGAATGGGGTGCCCAGGCGTAATCGCGTTGTCGCAAATTGGTCCAGGCATGATGGATATGATTGTGGGCATGTTCCCAACCGGCGTAAGGGTGCCACGACGGCAAAAAGGCAATCCGCCCCAAAATCGCATTCAACCAGGGGGACGGCGACAATGCCCCATGACAGGCGTCATGGCCAATCACGAACAAGATCGCGAGAAAGAACGCATTTCCCAACGAGAAGACCAATTTCAGCGGCCACCACGGCGCGAAGATTATGCCCGCAAATGTCGCCGAGTACAGTAAGACGCCCAGTCCGAACAAGAACCAAGCCGTCCAGGATGAGCGTTGATGAACAACGGCGGGCATCTTGGCGCGAATCTCGCCGACGTTCGGACCTTTAGAACCGGGCAACATTAAGAACTTTCAATGGAAGCAGAAACGAAGCGGTCACATCGACCAACTAGCAACGTCCCAACAAGTCGGTCCGTCGGCGAGTGTAGGTCAGGCCTGACAACCGACTAGCGACAAAAAAAACTGTCAGGCCACAGGCCTGACCTACGACCGAGGTTGCATTGTGATGAATCTGGAACCGCAACTCTAGTATAAATTAACCAAGCCTTGAAAGTCCACTTGGCGTAAATTGCCTCTGGGAATGACAAAATGGCCCTTCGAGCCGAAAATTCCAGCGTGAATCGACATTGACCCAAATTGCCGAAAACAACTATGATTCGCGGCCCGTAACTCCCTAGCACAGCTATGTTTGCGACCAACCCATGCGACTTTTGCAGCGATACATTCTGGCCGAACTGCTGAAGATTTTCAGCATTAGCCTGTTTGTGATCACGCTATTCATGGTGATGGTCTTCGTGTTTCGTATTGCGCAGCAACAAGGTTTGGGAATTGCGCAAATCGTTCCACTGATCCCGTACATCCTGCCGGAGGCATTGCGGTTCGCGATCCCGGCCACAATTCTTCTGGCGGCGACGAGTGTGTATGGTCGCCTTTCTGCATCGAACGAACTGATTGCGATCAAGGCGGCGGGGATCAGTCCCGCGACCGTTCTCGCACCGACGTTTATCTTTACATTTTTGCTGAGTTTGGTGGCTGTCTGGATGAACGACGTCGCCGTGACCTGGGGACATGATGGGGTGCAGCGGATTGTGATCGAAGAAGTTGAGGACATTGTCTACAGCATGTTACGAACGCAACGCTCGTACGTGAATAGCCGGATGTCGATCAACGTTCGTCGAGTCGAGGACCGGCGATTGATCCTGCCGGTGTTCACCTTTAACGGC
Source organism: Planctomycetaceae bacterium (assembly GCA_043738845.1). Lineage (GTDB taxonomy): Bacteria > Planctomycetota > Planctomycetia > Pirellulales > DASRSE01 > DASRSE01. The sequence goes on along the minus strand of JAYUFG010000513.1, from coordinate 4,363 downwards.
GATGAAAATCATCCTAGCAGTACCATCACGGCTCAGGAGGCAGAGCTAAAATCGGAACTCGATCAACGGGTTCTAAAAATCGTTTTCCGGAATTGTCAAATCAAATATGAAGGGGGCGTATCGTCGCAGTTTCCCGACGAGTTTCCCTTCGAGATACCGCTGGAAGAAGCGAGTCGTAGTGGTCGTTCGTCTTCGCCCTCCTACATCGCGATGCGTGATATTCCGAACGAGGTCGCCACCCACAATGACCGGGCCAACGCCTTGCGGCAAGGCTGTGCCGTGCGAACAGGTTTTCAAATGCTCACCGGCGAATTCGACGCCTTGACCGGTGCCGGAGCTCGCCAAATTGACGATGCGATCCGGAGCGAAGTCGGCGAGGTGAGCCGACTGCAAGTTGAGCCGCCCCGACGGTGGGCCAACGGTTTTAGTTGTTTGGCGTTCGTCCTGGTCGGAGCACCTCTGTCGATCCGGTTGCGTAACTCCGATCTGTTGAGCAGCTTTTTCGCGTGTTTCTTGCCGATCCTGCTCATCTACTACCCTTTGTTTCTCTTTGGCGTCGATCGGGCCAAACGGGGCGAGCTGCCTTCCGAATTGGTTTGGCTCGGCAATCTGCTGTTGGCCTGCTGGGGAGCCTGGCTGTTGAAGCGAGTTTTTCGCTATTGATATGCCTGCACGTTGCACATCGCAAATCAGACGGAAGTCAGGCTTGTGACCTGACAACAGATTGACGGCAACCATTTTGTCAGGCCACAGGCCTGACCTACCGTCGATCCGTCGATGGCCTTTTCCGTCATAACGTTCCTATGTGTGGCCTAAGGAGATCGGTCTACTTGCCCGGCGACGCAAAGTCGGGGACCAGCTTTTGGTCGTTGCTTAGCGACTCGGTCAGGAGCCGATATTTGCGGTCGAGCAGCAAGTTCTGCGGCTGTTGAAAATAACGCGATAACAGCGTTAGGTCGGACGGAGCGGGGGGCGTTTTCGCGGGTCGCTTGCCGCGTCGCGAGATAAAGCAAACGGTGTACTCGCCGGGTTTCGAGAGCGTGATCGTCGCGTTCCCTTTTCCATCGGGTCGGGCAAACGCTCCGCCCATTTTAGCCAGCAATTGCATTTCTTCGGCAGATGGTGGGCCACGATCCGGCGCGAAATTCTTTTCGGTGAGCCGGTCGGATGCGGCGGGTGCTGGTATTGTCGGTAGCACGATCACGATCCATTCATCATCGGGCGACAGCGTGTTGTTCGCCCCTTTGGAGATCGTTCCAAAATGAACCGAAATCGGCGACGAAGCATCCGTTATTTTTGGTGTATCGCCATGACGACCGCCAATGAGCAAGCCGAGTAACAAACCGATTACGCCGACTAGCACGATCAAGGCACCTTGCGCGTACAACACGCTACGAGAAATCCAAATACCGTCCAACGGGTCGCTGTCGTAAGTTGCCGATTGATCGATTGCCGTTTCAGCAAATAAAGCGGCGGGTGAAGTTGAACCTGTTTCCGCCGGTCCCTCCGGCAACGAATGTGAACCGCCGTTCAAGGCCAGGACCACATCGTCATAGGCGAAGGCCTGTGCCAGATTATGCGGCTGCTCCGGCGAGGTTGCGAATGTCGACATTGCTGACGACGATCCTAATGTCGGTGATCCCAATGACGAAGTCTCTTCACCCGATGGAGAATTCGGTGGCGGAACGAAAACGGACGTGCCACATTTCGGACAGGGAACTTGGCGGCCGACTTTGCGCAGCGACGCACCGAGAAGTTGCCGGCAGGCTGGGCAGTGAAAACGAACCTGCATCACCGTGCGTCCTCTCTCAACCACCGTCGCACTAAGGGCGGGAGTCCATCCACGCCGGGCTGCGATTCAATTCGCACCCATCGACTTACTTTTCAGGAGGATCGGAAAGGCCATTGATCCCTTGGCAAATCGCCAGAAAGATCAAGTCCAGTATCCACAACAGGCCAAGACCCATTGCCGACCGCTTGAGCAGGGCGGCTCCTCCCTCATCGTTTAGGGCTTCCAACAGTTTGCCCGTCGCGCCGACCACACAAATGTAAATCGGCAACAGTAATGCAGCAACGACAAGTAATTGTAGGACGCGGCGTGGAATCACGGAAAACTCGCTGTAGATTGCCTATTTTTTCCATTCTTTCGCGTTGGAACGGGGATGTCAATGGTGCCGGTCGTGCGAATCATTTCAAGCATTCCCGTCGTGCGAGGGGTAAATGAGCAGAACCAGACGAAAAACGGGCGTCCTTTTACGATAATGGGCGTAGCCCAGTCAAAAGTGATACTGCCAAAACCGAGGCCGTCAAAACCGATTTCGACCGTACCACGTCATTGCGAGAGAAACTTCTCCAGCGATTCCGTGGCCGCTTTGCGGATGGCCGGATTGTTGTTCTGCATGGCGGTTTTTAAGGCGGCGACGGCTGCGTCCGATTGGGGTGCAAGCAGGCCCAAGGCTTTGACCGCCAGGTGACGATTGGTCGCCTTCTCATTTTGCAAATGCTTGGCAATCTGCGGGACCGCAGCAGGGCCGATCTTCGCGATGCTGCCCGTCGTGTCCCAATCGTCGGCCAAAATATCGAGCAGCACCGGCAGGGCGTCGATCCCATCGGGGCCAGCAATCGCCGCCAAGGTCTCGGCCGCCACGCCATTACCCCGTTCGATCACAATATTGCGGACGACGGGCGCGGCCTCTTTCGCTTCGAGTCCCATCGGGGTGATGAACTGCAACACGTCCCAGCGGGCGCGATGGTCGTCGGTTTGCAGCCGTTCGATGAACAGCGGCATGGCCGCTTTGGCCGCCTTAACATCAATTCGCGTGAGCGCAACGGCGGCCGTCCAGCGGAGTTCTTGGTCTTCGCCCTGCAAACACTTGAGTAGCGTGGGCACTGCCGATTTTGCTCCGCCACCAATTCCACCGAGCGCGTCGGCAGCAATCACGCGAATGTGCGGATCGTGAACTGCCACGACCAGATCAGGCACGCCGCTTTCCGCAGCGGGACCAATTCGACCGAGAGCTTCCGCTGCGGTCCAGCGAACTTGAGCCTCTTTGTCTTTCAGGGCCAATCGCAAGGCGTCTACACCGTCTTTCGCGTCGGCACCCAGATCGCCGAACGCATCGGCCGCTCCTTTGCGAACGAGAGGGTTCGGGTTCGTCAATAGTTTCTTCAAGGCGGCAATTGGTTTTGTGTAGTCGTCGCTGATAAGTCCCGCCGCTCGCGCGGCATTCACGCGGACCATCGGGTCGGAATCTGATTCAATCGCCCAGTACAATTCGGGCAACGCGGCCGACGCTCTTCCGCCCCCCATTCCCAACTCGTCGGCGGTGATCCGCCGCTTTTCCACGTCGGGCGAGTTCCGCAAGATCGCGACGAGTTTCGGAACGTCCTCTGGCCCGACCGCTCCCGGTCCAATGACCCAGGGCGAACTCTTATCGCCGACTTCCCACACTCGATCTGGCATTTTCAAACTTGCTTTCACACGCCAGACTGGACAATCTTTGCCCCGCAACACTTTCATAAACGCGACGTTGTTATATTGAAAGACTCCCTCGTGCGCACCGTGATTGATGACGGTCACGATTTCTTCCTTGCCCGCTAGGATGCCCGGGATATGCTCGCGTAACCGTTCGATGCGGCCATAGTAGGCGAGCGACAACTCGGGGCGACCGGTCGTCATGGTCCACCAATGATCGGACAATTCGGCACATTGATACCAATACTCGCCGATGCAGACGAGCGAGGCGTCTCCATTAGAAAAACAGATTGCGAACTTGCCCGGCTCGGCCCATTCGAGAACCAAACGCGGCTCGCGAGGATGAAAACCTTCCGCGATGCGATGTCGCAACGTCTCGTCGGGCAGATTCCCTTTTAAGTCCTCGACCTTTTTGAAGACGATAACCTGCTTCTCTTGGCTGACCTTTTCAACGCGAATGACCGTGATGTGTTGGGCTTCTTTGATGACGTTCGCAATGGACGGAGTGATATCGACGTAGGCCCGTGCCATGTTCGCGACATTTGCGGACACGAACCAAACGATCAACAAACCAACGAACCCGAGATAGCGGGACATGGGTTAAACCTCCATTCACGTATTTTGATTCAGTGACTGCCCATTGCCATCGAACCTGCTGTGAAAACAGGCGCGACAACGGACCGTTCACTTCAATGTTGAAAAGACGGGTGGGGCCACTCAAGGCCGCCGGCGGGTGGGCAATTCACAATACACGACTCTGATTCAAACTCCTCGTAGTTTACGCCGTTTGAGGATTGCGTGAAAGAGGGATTCAGAAAGGGACACTGCTCGACTGAAGATAGAAGAAACGGTCGGACCAAATCGGCGGGTCGATCCTGCTTGAAAACC